>CAYPDN010000242.1:0-6126 GCA_964409445.1 uncultured Granulosicoccaceae bacterium | reverse complement strand
CCGTCGCCATAATGGCGATGACAACAATCAGTTCAAGCAGGCTGAAGCCTTTTTGCCGCATATGTGTTTTCCATGCACCAAAGTACTGTAAAACTAGGTGCTTTCTTCCCAGTTACCGATATCAGCGTTTTCGTTTTCACCACCGGTCTGACCATCAGCACCCAGCGTGTAGACGTCTATGTCACCGTTCTCTCCAGGGCTGACATACAGATAGTCACGACCCCATGGATCCTTTGGCATGCTGGTCAGGTAACCACCGTCCTGCCAGTTTGGTGCTTCCGGATCACCAGTCGGCTGTTCAACCAAAGCTTTGAGGCCCTGATCTGTAGTGGGGTAATTGAAGTTGTCGAGTTTATAAGTTTGCAGCGCGCTAACTACTGCGGTGATATCCGTCTTGGCACGCGTGACCCGCGCCTTACCCGGAGCACCAAGAATATTTGGTGCAACCACCGCTGCGAGAATTCCGAGGATCGCCACCACTGCGATAAGCTCTATCAAGCTGAAGCCGGATTGGCGACCAGCTGATGCCTTTGAGATTAGCTTCGGGGAGCCTGCCTTGGTAGAGGCTGTTTTCGTTTGATATGACAGGTAATTCATTGAGTTCACTGTTCACTCCGCGTTGTTTCTGTTCGTGTAATACTGGGCGTTAAAGCGGTAGGCTGCAATACGCAAAACCCGATTCTTCGCCCGTTAAATTGGCTTGTGTAAATTATAGCGGCCAGACAGCCCACACCCGTTACTGTTTGATAAAGCCCCGGTGGGAAAATTCCCGCTGGAAACTAAAATAACTATCACAAAACCAGATAAAGCCCATGTTTTACAGCACTATTATGCAAGCAATTTGAAAGCCTGGACTCTCTCAGCTTTGGTTGGTGTCACCTGCGTCACTTTTCAAGTCCTGAACTTTGAGATATTGCTCCGCTTCGGTCGATCAGAAATTCTCGAATCCGGTCAGTGGTGGCGGGTTCTGACCGGAAATCTGGTACACCTCGGATATCCGCACCTGCTGCTCAACATGACGGGCCTGATTTTAATTACGCTCCTGTTAGCCCACGCACTGACCGTCAGACAATGGGCTGTCACTGGCTTGTGCTCCATGCTCGGTGTCGGTTTCGGTTTGCTTATTTTTGATCCGCAACTGAGCTGGTACGTTGGATTGTCCGGTGCGCTCTACGGGCTGCTGCTCGGTGGTGCAATTGCAGAATTCAGAAACCACAAGCCAATCGCCTGCCTGATTGCGGCCTACACCATTGGCAAAGTAATCTGGGAACAGATCTACGGTGCGGTTGAAAGCAGCGAGGCAATTACCGGCGGCAATGTGATAGTTAACGCCCACTTGTACGGTATGGTGGCGGGGGGACTTGCAGTCCTTGCAATGCGAATGCTGGAGCAGCTGCGTAACAAAACAACTGTTTAGTTGTTACACATTGCCGTACTCGGGTGACTCTTCACCTAGCCAGCGAAGGATAAGCGGCACAACATGTTCTGGCTGCTGTGTGGTTATCTGATCGCAAATAGTTTTTACCTCAGGCAACAGTTTTTTATCTCGCATCAGGTCCGCAATTCTAAAGTGGGCGGTGCCAGTCTGACGAGTACCCAGCACTTCACCCGCACCACGCAATTCAAGATCACGTTCTGCGATAAGAAATCCGTCATTGGTTTCCCGCAGTGTACTAATACGATCACGGGCGCGCTGACTCAGACCCTGTTCATAGAGCAGCACACAGCTGCTTTGCTTTGAACCACGTCCAACGCGACCTCGCAACTGATGCAACTGCGATAACCCAAGCCGTTCTGCGTTTTCTATAATTATTAACGACGCATTCGGCACATCGACTCCGACTTCAATGACAGTTGTTGCTACCAAAAGATCTGTGGCGTGATCTTTAAACTGCATCATCGCCTGTTCTTTTTCTGTCGGGTGCATTCTGCCGTGCACCAGAGAGACTTTGGCATCAGGTAAATATTCTTGTAACTCTACCAATGTGTCTTCAGCAGCATTAGCCTGCAACGCTTCTGATTCTTCGATCAAAGTGCACACCCAATAGACCTGGCGGCCTTCTTTAATTGCCTCCGCAACTCGCTCAATCACATCGGTACGACGGGAGTTGGGAATGGCGACAGTGGTAATTGCCTGCCTGCCAGGCGGCAGCTCATCAATCACTGAGTAATCAAGATCAGCGTAGGCTGTCATTGCGAGTGTTCTTGGTATTGGCGTGGCAGTCATGGTCAACTGGTGCGGGACAATATCTCCGGCAACACCTTTCTCTCGCAGCGAGAGACGCTGATGCACACCAAAGCGATGCTGTTCATCAACGATGGTTAAGCCCAAGTTTTTAAAGGCGACATCCTGTTGAAACAACGCATGAGTACCTACTGCAATGAGTGTCTGCCCCAGCGCCATTGAATCAAGCTCGGCTCTTTTTTGTTTCGCACCAAGTTTGCCTTTTAACCACCCTATTTTTATACCTAGTGGTTCAAACCATTCACTGAAACTAAACAGATGCTGCTCGGCGAGTATTTCGGTCGGAGCCATTACTGCAACCTGATAACCTGCATCAACCACCAAAGCAGCCGCTGCAGCCGCCACTAACGTTTTACCTGAACCGACATCCCCCTGCACCAGCCTCAGCATGGGTACCCCGGTTTTAAGATCATCGCGCAGCTCATCGATTACCCGATGCTGGGCATCTGTAAGCTTAAATGGCAGTGAGCTGATTAGTCGCTGACAAAGATCACCGTCACTATCAATTACCGGTGCATTTTGCTTTTTTATTGCATTGCGAATTTGCTGAACACTTAACCGGTGGGCAACTAACTCCTCAAGCACAAGACGCTGCACCGCTTTGTGATCACCCTGCAGCAATGCATCAACATCATCAGCAGGCCCGGGTCGGTGCACTGTCATCAAAGCCTGCTTCAAAGACACGGAACGGTTAACAGTCGCCGGCAACAATTCTTCAACGTCTGATGATTTAAGATGCGCAAGCGCCGCGTCAGTGATCTTTCGCATCGACAGTTGATGCAATCCCTCCGTCACCGGATACACAGGTGTTAAGGCACTTTCTGCGATCTGCGATGGCTGACTGTTGGCGGCCACAGTCTGGAACTCCGGATGTACCATTTCAAGTTGACTCGGACCGCGGCGTACTTCGCCAAAGCATCGTACCTGGCTGCCGAGTCTCAGTCTTTGCTGAAGTTGTTGATTAAAGTGAAAGAATCGCAACGATAATTGATTGCCTGATCGGTCTGCAATCACACAGAGCAATGACCGACGACTGCGAAACAACACTTCACAAGAGACAACTACACCGGTAGTCATTACTTCAACACCTGGCACCAGATCGCTGATCGCAACTACTCGCGTGCGGTCCTGATAGCGCAGGGGAAGATGGAACAACACATCCTGAAGCGAGGCAATCTTCAGGCGTTTGAGCTTTTCAGCCTGCTTCGGTCCAACACCCTTAAGCTTTGTGACAGCAACTGACGCTAGATCCATACAATCTGACCACGACTACACAAGTGATATTAAGTACTAACCGAGCACCATGATCGCATCAACTTCTACCGGTACATCTTTTGGCAACTGTGCCACACCGATAGCAGCTCGCGCCGGATAAGGTTCGGTAAAAAAGCTCGCCATCACTTCATTGACGTGGCCGAAATCACCAAGATCCGTAAGATACACAGTCATCTTAACAATATCCTGCAAGCCACCACCAGAGGCTTCACAAACAGCAGACAGGTTTTCAAATACCTGTTTGATCTGAGCCACCACGTCTCCTTCCACAACTTCCATTGTTGCAGGCACCAACGGAATTTGTCCGGAAACATAAACGGTGTTACCAGTTTTGACTGCCTGTGAGTAAGCGCCAATTGCACCGGGTGCATTTTTAGTCGCAATGATCTCTTTGCTCATAACTTTCTCGCGTTGTTTAAAATTAGGCTCAGACTAAACGAACCGTGTAACAACGCCAGAGTATAACCGAGATCAGGCCAAGATCAGGATTTTGCACGCCGTGCGCGGTGCACGGCATAGAGACTTCTGACACGTTTAATAAGGCGGCCAAGATGGTTTCGATCGGCCACACTGATAGTGAAGTTTAAAATGCTGGTCGTTTCACTGCTGCGATCAAAGCGAATATCTTCGATGTTGGAGTCCATCTCTGACATCACATTCGCAATCTTGGCAAGCACACCAGGTATGTTGTTAATTTCCACTATAACGTTGGTCTGAAATGTACGGGTATCGGTACCCCAAACCACCGCAACCCACTCTTTGGAGCGGCGTCTTTGGCGTCCGACATTGTGGCATTCGGTGCGATGTACCAGTACACCCTGACCGGCAGTGATCATGCCCTGAATGTTGTCACCTGGAATCGGCTGACAGCACTTGGCGAGAGAAATAATCGCATCTTCACCACCTTCAACGATTAACGGCCCGGGATCCGACTCCTTGTTAATCGCCACCCGGCGTTTAATCTCGGTACTCAAATCACCCTCGTTAAGCAACCAGGATGCGACCATACTCGGAATATGGTTACCGAGACCAACCTCTTTATACAGGCTTTCGAGATCATCAAGTTCCATTTGCTTGAGCAATGAATCAATCGCCTCCTGGTCAATCTCTTCTATGCTTGAATTGTGACGCGTCAATGCGCGGCTGATCAGTGTATTGCCAAAACTAATTGTTTTGTCTTCACTTTGATTTTTTATAAAATTGCGAACCGCACTTCGGGCTTTTGGTGTGACAACAAAATTGAGCCAGTAAGGGCTTGGCTGTTGTGTGTCAGAGCGAATTATCTCTACAGTCTGACCGGATTCAAGCGGCATACTCAATGACACTGGTTTGCGATCAACCTTGGCAGTCAGGCAGCTATTACCGATCTGCGAGTGCACCTGGTAGGCAAAGTCCACTGCAGTGGCGCCCTGAGGCAATCGATAGATATCACCCTCTGGTGAAAAAACATAAATTTCATCAGGAAAAAGGTCAACCTTGACGTTCTCATAAAACTCCAGTGTGTCTTCACTGGTGTCATTGATATCAAGCAGATTAGTTAGCCACTGATGCGCGCGTTGCTGTGCACTATTCGACTGACCTTCCTTGTACATCCAATGTGCTGCCACCCCGGTTTCAGCAAAGCGATCCATTTCTTTAGTTCTTATTTGCACTTCTATCGGTACTGCTGCAGGGCTTAGCAACACTGTATGCAGAGACTGATAGCCGTTACTTTTTGGAATAACAATATAGTCTTTAAATTGCTTGGGCAGTGGATTATGAACCTGATGCATAATACCAAGCGCGCGATAACATTCATCAACTGTATCGACCACCACACGTACCGCAAACATGTCGAAGATGTCCTCAAACGCGGAGCGTTTATTACGCATCTTCACATACAAACTATACAAGTGCTTTTCACGGCCATGGACCTCTGCCTCAATGCCCGCCTGTTCCAGTTTGGCCTTGGCGACAATTTCAAACTTCTGTACCAGTTCAACTCGGTCCTTTTGGCGTTTGTTTACTGCCTCTGCCAATACCCTGTGGCGCAGCGGATACAAAGCTTTAAAACCAAGATCCTCCAGTTCGTTTTTCATCCGGTAGATGCCAAGCCGGTTGGCAATCGGCGCATAGACTTCGAGTGTTTCCCGGGCAATGCGGCGACGTTTGTCATCAGGCATCGCACCAAGGGTACGCATGTTGTGGATACGGTCAGCAAGTTTAATCAGAACGACGCGGATATCGTCAACCATTGCCAACAGCATCTTCTGAAAGTTGGCCGCCTGTGCCTCGGCACGCGACTTAAACTTTAAATGAGTCAGTTTGCTCAAGCCATCGACCAGCAGCGCCACGTCTTCACCGAACTGATCGGTGATCTGTTCGACAGACACTGAAGTATCTTCCACAACATCATGCAGCAGTGCCGCCATGACACAGCGATGATCCATGTTCAGTTCGAATACAATTCTGGCCACTGCCAGCGGGTGGGAGATATAGGGTTCACCGCTGACGCGGCTCTGCCCGGTATGCGCCCGCTCGGCGACTTCGTACGATGCACTGACTTCGTTAATCTGTGATTCGTCAAAGCGTCTGCGCATCAGCTTGCGGAGATCTTCTATGTCCGG
>CAYPDN010000241.1:0-6136 GCA_964409445.1 uncultured Granulosicoccaceae bacterium | reverse complement strand
CGCGAGTTTCCTGTCGCGCATCGTTGAGCAGCAAGAAAAAGTGCCTGCAGATGTTATCCGACCTGATCGAAAGCAGTCTCGACGATACTGAACTCGACGACAGCGTCGATATGGAAGTAATCGATGCTCTGACAGCACGAGAACGCCTCGGGTGTACCGGCTTGGGTCATGGTGTTGCGATCCCACATGGGCGCGTCGACTTCATCGACAAACCGATAGGCGCTGCAATCACACTCAAAGAGCCAATTGATTTTGATGCTGCTGATGATAAACCAGTCGATCTTATCGTCGGGCTCCTGATTCCGGAAAACGAAGTTAACGGGCATCTGAAAATTCTCGCCAGCCTCGCAAAATTTTTCAATTCCGAAGAGAACCGGAACGCAATGCGCAAGACGCACTCAGCGGAAGAAATTCTCGAGTTTTTGAAAAACCTGGATCATCAGGACCACTTAGATAACAGCGACGCAGACTCCTGAACCCTCGGCACCTGAATCACATCTCCTGAACCATGGCACCTGAATTTCGGTAAGCCGGATTGTGACACTTACGCGCAAACGCCTCTCACGCTGCAGTTTTTTTTTCAGGCTGTATACTCATAGTTAATATTCGACCCGTCAACCATAGGTGATGGAAAACACTGTATGCAGTTAATGGTAATCAGCGGCCTCTCCGGAGCAGGCAAAAGTGTTGCACTACATACGCTTGAGGATGAAGGCTTCTACTGCATTGATAACCTGCCGAACAGTATGCTGGTGGACCTTGCCAGAAAGATGTCGCAGGACCCGGAGACCTATGATCGTGTTGCGGTAGGCATTGATGCCCGCGGCGAGGTCGATCTGCTTGGTCACTTCCAGTCTTCTATCTCTCAGGTGCAGTCACTCGGCATAGATACCAAAGTTGTTTTTCTCGATGCTCAGGACGACACCCTGGTTACACGCTTCAGTGAAACCCGACGCAAGCATCCTCTGTCTAAAGGTGGTGCGCCGCTGGAATCTGCAATTGTCGCCGAGCGTGCAATTCTCATTAGCGTTGAACAGTGCTCAGACGTCAGCATCGACACTACCAATCTCAATTTACATCAACTGCGTGAAGTGATGCGCAAACGTGTTATCGGGCTGAACCGCACACCTGTAAATGTTCTGTTGCAGTCATTCGGTTTCAAACACGGACCCCCGCACGCGACAGATTTTATTTTTGATGTCAGGTGCCTGCCAAATCCGTATTGGTCTGCACCACTCAGACCCCTGACCGGCAAGGACAAACCAGTCGCAGAATTTCTGCAACAGCACGATCTTGTCAATACAATGGTCGAGGACATCAGCAAGTTTTTTATCAACTGGACGCCTGTCTTCGAATCTGAGAATCGCGCCTATCTGACCGTGTCTGTCGGCTGTACCGGTGGCCGCCACAGATCGGTGTACGTTGTAGAAAGTGTACGCAATAACATCCAAAGTAAAATCGACCAGATTACCGTTGCGCACCGCGAAATCAACTAAGCGAAATAAACCAAGTAAAATAAACTAATTGAATTCAACAAAAGTGAAGAACAAGCGTGTTAGAGCGTGAAATAGAAATCACCAATAAACTTGGCCTGCATGCGCGCGCTGCCGCAAAGCTTGTAAAAGTCGCTGGTGGATTTACAAGCTCTATCGAAATTGAAAAACAGGAACAACGCGTCAACGCAAAAAGTATTATGAGCGTCATGATGCTTGCCGCCAGCCGTGGCAACACAGTAAAGCTCTTCGTCGAAGGTGATGATCAAACAGATGCAATGAGCTCTGTCGTCGATCTTATAGAAAATAAATTTGGTGAAGACGAATAATGGCACTCATGCTGAATGGCATGGGAGTCTCACGCGGCGTCTCCATCGGAGACGTTTTTATACTGCGGCGCAACCAACATGAATATGTCGAACAGAAGATCGACAAAAAAAATCTGTCCAAAGAAGTAAAACGCTACAAGTCTGCACACAGCACTGCAAAAAAGCAGCTGCAAAAAATACGCAAAGAAATTCCAAAAGAATCCCCCGACGACGTCAGCACGTTTATAGAAACTCATTTATTGATGCTCGATGACGCGATGATGGCAACATCACCCATTGAGCTAATAAAAGAAAACCAATGCAACGCCGAGTGGGCATTAAAGCTTCAGCGCGACGCGATTGTAAAAGTATTCGAGACCATGGACGATCCCTACATCGCAACTCGACAGGATGATGTCAAGCATGTGTTCAATCACATCATGGATGCGCTGGTCTCAGGCGGCAAACCGGGAACGGCCGATGCCGCCAAACAGTGGAAAGACAGAATCATCATTGCCGATGACCTGACCCCGGCAGACACCATGGTAATGCAGCACGCTGGTGTCGCAGGCTTTGTCACAGAGATGGGTGGTCCACTATCGCACACCGCTATTCTTGCACGCAGCCTTAATCTGCCGGCAGTGGTCGGCTTGCACGATGCCAGACAATACTTAAAGCCCGGGGAATCGCTGGTAATCGATGGCGAAAGCGGTCTGGTGCTGGCTGAGCCAGATGACACTCTGATTGAGCACTTCCACAAACGCCAGCGCGCTCTGCGGCGCAAAGCTAAAGAACTCAGCAAGCTCAACGATGCACGATCAAACGCAAAAAGCGGTGAAAAGATCACCCTGCTCGCCAATATGGAAGTGGAAGATGACTTAAAACATCTGCGCCGAGTTAACACCGCAGGTGTCGGGCTTTACCGTACTGAATTTTTGTACCTGCAGGAAAACAAAGTTCCCAATGAGGAAGAGCACTACAAGACTTATATGCGGGTAATACGAGCGTTGCGCGGAGCACCACTGACGATCAGAACTGTCGACTTAGGCGCAGACAAGGAAATTGATACAGTCAACACAGGACCATTGGCCCACAACCCCGCCATGGGTTTACGTGGCATTCGCCTTTGCCTTAATGATCCATCGATTTTCGTACCTCAGCTTAGAGCGATCCTGCGAGCATCAGCAAAGGGCCCGATTAAAATCATGTTCCCTATGCTGACCACGGTTCCCGAGTTACTGCAAGCCAAGCAACTACTTGAGCACACCAAAGAGTCGATGCGTGCAAAGGGATTCAAATTTGATGAAAAAATTGAAGTTGGCGGTATGATCGAAGTGCCAGCTGCTGCTATTTCCGCCAGCCACTTTGCAGAACATCTCGACTTTCTATCGATAGGTACTAATGACCTCATACAGTACACACTTGCAATTGATCGCATTGATGATCAGGTTAACTATTTATACGATCCGCTAAATCCTGCGGTACTGTCTTTAATCAAGATGGTCATAGATGCGGGTAAAAAACACAAAATTCCAATCACCATGTGTGGTGAAATGGCCGGTAACCCAAACTACACACGGGTGTTACTCGGTCTTGGGCTGCGCGAGTTCAGCATGCCGCCGAACTCAATACTCGAAATCAAGAGCGTACTGCGCCAGACCCGTCTTTCAAATGTACGTCGCCCGGCACTCGGGTTCCTGCACTATACAGAAAAAGAAAAGCAAGCAACTATGCTGGAAAAGATTAACGAATAAAGTTGTCCGTTTTTAATCCTGCAAAGCGGTCCGCAAAGCCAATGGCAATCAGATAATAAGATGCCTGAATCCAGCCACGTCACCGACAAAGACCGGCAAAGTGCAGTTGCCGACATCCTGACAAGTGGCAGCTTTCAATCCGCACACGATTTAATACACGCGTTGCAGCCGGCAGAAATTGCCGACTTACTCGAATCCCTTCCACCACCAGAGCGAAAGCTCTTGTGGGACTACATCGATCTCAAAGACGAAGGCGATGTACTGCTTGAAGTCGGTGATGAGGTTCGTGAATCACTGCTAAAAGATCTGGACACTACCGAACTAATTGCAATAACAGAAAATCTCGATGTTGACGATCTGGCAGACTTTGTACAGTCGCTACCGGATAAAGTCACTGACGAAGTTCTGCACAGCATGAACAAGCAATATCGAGAGCGGCTGGAATCAGTACTGTCCTATCCCAGGGATAGCGCTGGTGGTTTGATGGATCTCGACGCTGTCACTGTACGCTCAAACGTAACGCTTGATGTGGTGCTGCGCTTTCTGCGACAAAAAGGCGATATGCCGCGGCACACAGACCGAATCATCATCATTGATCGCTACGGCTACTACGAAGGTGTGCTGCCAATCAGAAAGTTACTTACCTCAGACCCTGATACCCTTGTAGCGACAGTCATGCGAACTGATGTCGACGTAATAAACGTGGCGACAGACGATGCCGATGTCGCAAGATTGTTTGAAGATCACGATCTTATCTCTGCCCCGGTAGTCGATGACAACAACCGGTTGCTCGGCAGAATAACTATCGATGACGTCGTTGATGTTATTCGGGAAGATGCAGATCAAACTTTGATGAGCATGGCGGGTTTGCGACCCGAGGACGATTACTTTTCCCCGGTTATGCGCAGTATGCGACGACGCAGTCTGTGGCTGGGCGTCAACCTCGCCACTGCATTTCTCGCCTCATGGGTGGCCGGGCAATTCGCCGACACACTGGATCAGATCGTGACACTGGCGATTCTGATGAGCATCGTGCCGAGCATGGGTGGCATTGCCGGCTCGCAAACCCTGACACTGATTATCCGCGGCCAGGCACTCGGTCAAATCGGCAGCGGCAACACACGCTGGATACTAACCAAAGAAGCCATTGTCGGCCTCCTGAACGGACTCATGTGGTCGCTGGTCGTCGCTTTGATTGCCTATATCTGGTTCGGTGACGGGCGGGTCGGATTGGTGATCGCCCTGGCACTGATCGTCAACATGTCAGTGGCGGCAATTGCGGGTGTGCTGATCCCTATCGTTCTAAAACGATTAGAGATCGATCCAGCCGTGGCCGGTGGCGTTATTCTCACCACCGTCACAGATGTAGTGGGTTTGATGACATTCCTGGGTCTGGCTACGTTCTGGTTGCTGTGACCAGATGTCGCATAAAAACTGACACACAACTTATCCACAGAAAATACACCGATTTACCACAACACAATCACATCATGTTGTGGACGGTAAGATTACAATCAACATTTTGTAGTATGTGTCTATTGACCCGCAAAACACCTCACATCTATCATTCTCCTGCTCGGTGATTTGAACTAATCCGCAGTGCCACATTACCAGTTGGCACAATATATAGTAGTTCTCTAGAACCTAAAGCACATCATCGAGTATACTGTATCTGATTGTTTACATATTGCCGTCACTCATAGCTGGCACAGCGTTCTTTGGCCTGCTCTTGGCGGATTGTGTGATCGATCTGTTATTTAAAAGCGCATCAACAACAATAAACTGTCCGACGAATACGGGTTCCTTGTCGTTCCAAATATGGGTCGTTCCAATGGGCTCGTTCCAATAAGGCTCGTTCAATAGGATCTGTTGACCGGTTTTCTGTCCGGATAACAGCCGTATTCGTCTGCATTACCGGGGAATAAAAATTACATGACCAAAGTTGTCGCTATAGATAGTAAGCCACAGACTGACTCACTCACGAATTCACAGGACGATCCGGCACAGGACCATCTGGAAACTGATCTTCCACTACAAAGCGCATCACTGGATATCTGGGACAAAAAATACCGACTGAAAAGCCGCGAAGGGCTGGATGTCGACAAATCACTGGACGATACTTATCAGCGCGTGGCTCGCGCACTGGCAGATGTAGAAGAAACCGAAGAAAACAAAACCAAATGGTTTGAAAAATTCTTATGGGTATTGCGGCAGGGTGCAATACCGGCTGGACGTATTATTTCCAATGCAGGTGCCAGAGCGCACAAGCCGGCAACCTCAACCATCAACTGCACTGTGTCAGGCACAGTCGGTGATTCCATGGATGACATACTCGGCAAAGTACACGAGGCGGGTCTGACTCTTAAAGCCGGCTGTGGTATCGGTTATGACTTCTCTACTCTGCGCCCTCGCGGTGCCTATGTCTCTGGTGCAGGCGCCTACACGTCCGGCCCCCTGTCTTTCATGGATATCTATGACAAGATGTGTTTCACCGTATCGTCTGCCGGTGGCAGGCGTGGTGCACAAATGGCAACGTTTGACGTACGCCACCCGGATGTATTCGAATTCATTCGCGCCAAAC
>CAYPDN010000240.1:0-6204 GCA_964409445.1 uncultured Granulosicoccaceae bacterium | reverse complement strand
CCAGCATTTAGTAAAGTCCCGAAGTGTCGGTCTCTATTTACTGATAAGCGTTTTGAGTGCTTGCGGAGGTGGTCAGTCCGAAACCACACCCGGCAACAGCACAGCAGGCAACAATTCACTGATCAGTCAGAACCCTGATGGATCCGCAGCGCAAGTATTGATCCCTGGTGAATCTGAAGTAGTTGATACTGATAACGATGGTATTGCAGACGCAGATGATGCATTTCCGCTCGACAATCGAGAGTCGGTAGACACAGACGCGGATGGAACCGGTGACAATGCCGACAACGATAATGACAACGACGGTGTTATCGATGGCAGTGACGCGTTTCCGCTTAATGCACTGGAGTCTGCTGACACCGATGCTGATGGTATTGGCAATAACGCAGACAGCGACGATGACAACGACGGTGCGTTAGACATAGTTGATGCCTTTCCTCTCGATATTAACGAATCTATAGACACAGACGCTGATGGTATTGGCAACAATGCGGACAACGATGATGACAATGATGGCGTTCTCGACATCGATGATGCGTTTCCATCCAACTCTGATGAGTCAATCGATACCGATGGAGACAAACAAGGCGACAATAGTGATTCAGACATCGATAACGATGGCGTGGCAAACGCAATTGACCATTTCCCCTACGATGCTGAACGCCACAGCCTGCAGGATGCGATGCAAGGCAATTGGACGGCAGGTTGTATACACGATCCCGAAACTGATGGAAATCTAAGTTTCACTCTCGACGTAAAATACTCTGGTGCGGAAGCGTTTGTAGCTATCGGTGTCTATGGAGATACATCATGTAGTGATTACCTGAACGACACATTTTCCGCTTCGTCAATTGTGTACGTCATGAGTGCAGAATACGGCAGTGAAGTTATTACAACAGACGGAAGGTCAGCGCAAAGAGTCGATCTTGAGACACTTGATGTAATCTCTGACTTCCCTGCTCTTCCCGAGTCATCTCAGATATTCGTTAGCATAGAAGGCGACGTGATGCATGAAGGAACTGTTGATGAGAATAACCCTGATGTCTATACACTCTCCGATGAGAGTACCTACACCAGAACAGACTCATTTATTGCATCGGAACTAATTAGCGCGGCTAATTCGCCAACGGTCGTCAATCCGAGTGTCAACCCTATCATCACCCCCCGAGAATCAGGCCCAACTACAAGTCTTCTCACCGAAAACAGAACACCACCTGCGTCAGGAGTGTATAGCTCTGATAGCACAACGCCAAAATCAAATGGTGCTGATTTATTCTCAGACTCTGGTCCACAACGTGTAAACAGTGAAAGGGTGGTAAGTTGGCCAGGCCTGAGATACGGAAACTTTTTAGTATCCAATAACCCGTGGAATGCTTCAAACGCTCTCTATCCAGGTTGGTACCAGGAAATTAGTCTGGTTGAATACGATAATAGCTACGCAGCAGCGTTTAACTGGGATTGGGGTGGAGCTCTTGATACCAATATACCGTTTAATACCAAAAGTTTTCCGGAGGTTATCTACGGGACTAAATCTGCACAAGAACGGTCCGGAACATTTGCGGAAACTGGTCTGCCGGTAGAAATCCACGGTCTACCGGAAATCACCATTGACTACCAGTATGACTACGAAATCAGACAGTCTGAATCCCCGAGTGCCACAGACACAGACTCAGAATTTAATGTAGTTATTGACTCATTTTTTCATAGCTCATGTGATATCCGGCGCTCTGGCGGTTACGATGACAATGCAGTTTTTGAGATGATGGTGTGGTTAAAAGCGGGAGATAGAAAACCTTCTGGTGACGCACCTCAGGATGTGATTGTCACCAGCGATGGCAGATCTTTCGATGTGTATACCAAGGTCCGTTCTAATCCTGCATACATTGCATTCGTAGCGCAGAATGATATCCAGACCGGGACAATTCAATACAGTGAACTACTGAGACATACACAGTTCTTCGCAGTTGAGTATGGTATTTATCCATTGAAAGACTCGGATTGTCTGGCAAATATTAGTATGGGCACTGAGATCTGGCACGGTGCTGCCACGTTCAGTCTTAAAGAGTTTCAGGTTAACCGCACGTACTAGCGTCAACAAGCAGATCGGCTCCGGGTGTATTCCACTAACTGATCTGCCGCCATCTTTTTACCAAAGGCGTGGCGCAAATAGTTACATTCAAAAAGCCACTGCGGCTTTGGCGTCAAAGTAGTAAGGACTGAACAACCGGATATTAGTACTTCTTTTTAACACCCCCTTAAAGTACTCTACGATTGATCCACAAACTCCGCAATGGCGTCATTGGGGACTCGCCTTTTGTTAATACCTTGCCAGCGTCCACATCTGTACTTATGAAAAACACTTCACTATACCGTGGTGCCACCTATCTGATAGCGCTCCTGCTTAGCATTGCACTGCTGACCACGGCGCCAAAACCATCGTCCGCACAGGGACTTTCAGACGCTGACCAAACTAACAGTGCCGGAAGTATGATCGGGCTGGACGAGCCGGCTAGTAAGGAAGCGGTGCGAGAAATGATATCTGCGCTTAGCGATGATGCAGTCAGGGCTCTGCTTATCGAACGTCTTGATGCAGTGGCAGAAGCAAATGCCGCAGACGCCTCCGAAGACATAGGTATAGTCGCTCTGACTCAGCGGATAGCTGTCGATTTCTACACCAAAGTCCGCAAAGCGATCTTTTCTTTTCCGGAAATTTTTACAACGTTGTCTAAAGCTCGTTCTGCTCTGCAGCTCAATATTGAAATGCGGTGGATCGGATTTCTGCTGTTAATAACAATGGCCGTCGCCCTTGGCATTTTTGCAGAGCGTGTAGTTGCGATGTTGTTCAGAAAGCCTAAACAAAATCTCATCTCGGCATTTTCTACAACGCTTGGCGGAATCCTGAAAATCCTCTACACCAGGCTCACATACGATGTTCTTGGAGTGCTGGCATTCGGATTGGTCAGTTATATAGTTATATCGAATAACTTCACTGCAGGATCAATCCCTCACCAACTGGCCTATGTTGTAACCAGCACAATTGTTGGTGGCTGGATGGCGTATGTCATTTGCCGCTTTTTCTTTGCACCCAAACGACCGGACTTACGTATATGCAAAACCTCCGACCAACGGGCGATGAGAATTACAGTCAGTTTTTCAATCCTTGCCGCCTATATTTTATTCATACACAACGCGTTTCCCCTTCTGGTTATGATTGGTGAGCAGCACTATGGTGGTATGGAATATATGTTAACGCTCGGTTTCTGGATGAACATATCTATGTACATCACCTCTGCGTTTGTTATCTGGCACAACCGTGCAGGGCTGACTGAAATTCTGTTCGAAAATAAAAAACGTGTACTAGTGGGTATTGGCGAGACGTCCCCGATAGAGAAAAGCTGGTTTGCGGATCACTGGCCACAGATCGCGATGATTTTAATCGCCCTAAAATACCTGTTGGTCGAAATCATCATCAGTTCTACAGACTTCGGAACGTATTCACGAGGTGCAGTTTACATCACGTTAACAACCATCTTTCTATGGCCTGGTATCGATGCCAATGTATCCCTCTTTGTCGGCAAAGGAATACAACCCGCTGAAGATGAAAGTGAAACCGCAGGACAAGCAAGGCGCAACATGCAGCAAAGACTTCTGCGGGTGGGACGCATATTAGTGGTAGGCGTCATTGTTTTCTTGTTGACAAACTTGTGGGGCTTGAATCTACTGGATCTTGCAAACTCCGGTTTGGGTGCACAAACCGCAGGCCTCCTGGTAGAAATTCTGCTGACACTGTTGATTGCTTATATACTTTGGGAACTGGTTGCAGCTCTTGCCGGTTATTGGCAAGCTCAGGAAAACTCACTTGCAGAAGAAGCCGGCGACGTTGGTGGTGAAATTGGCGGCACTGGTCTTTCAAGAGTCGCAACACTGCTACCAATCCTGCGCAGAACAGCGCAGTTCCTGATTATTCTTGTCACCACCATCATGATT
Organism: uncultured Granulosicoccaceae bacterium; assembly: GCA_964409445.1. Lineage (GTDB taxonomy): Bacteria > Pseudomonadota > Gammaproteobacteria > Granulosicoccales > Granulosicoccaceae. The sequence goes on along the minus strand of CAYPDN010000240.1, from coordinate 2,217 downwards.
CTGAGTGAGCTGGGCGTCAACATCGCGCCGATTCTGGCGGGTGCTGGTGTTGTTGGTCTGGCAATCGGCTTCGGTGCACAAACACTGGTTAAGGACATAGTATCCGGCATGTTCTTTTTAGCGGATGATGCATTTCGTGTCGGTGAGTACATTGATGCCGGCGGTACCATGGGTTCAGTGGAAAAGATCTCTATCAGATCACTCAGACTTCGCCATCACATGGGTCTGGTGCACACAATCCCCTACGGAGAAATCCCGAAGTTAACAAACTACTCGCGTGACTGGGTGATAGTGAAACTTCGCTTTCGGGTGCCGTTCGATACAGATGTTCACAAGGTTAAAAAGATATTTAAGACTATCGGCGCTGATCTGATGTCTGATCCGATTTTAGGCGATGATTTTTTGCAACCCTTTAAATCACAGGGTGTTGCAGAAGTGGATGACAACGGCATCGTTATCCGCGGAAAATTCATGGCTAAGCCTGGCAAACAGTTCATGATTCGCAAAGAAGTCTATGTTCGAGTGCAAAAAGCCTTTGACGAAGCAGGTATACCTTTTGCCCGAAAGCAGGTTATGGTGCATATACCGGGTTTGGAAAACACTGATAGCCTTGATGCAGCGCAAACCAAAGCTATCGGCGCGGCAGCGGCAGAAGCGGCAGAAGATCAGGCTGTAAAAAAATAATCCGTTTCTGATAAAGGCACTAGCTGACACCTAACTTTAACTGTGGAAAGAATCTCCAGCCCACAGCCGTTGCTTTACCTTCCAACAATTCCATTGTCATTAATTTCCAAATCGGAAATTTCAGTTAGTGCATCAACTGGAAAACCGGCGTTTCAAGGAGCACACCCAGTGATTCCCTGGCGCAAATCCAAAACACGCGGGTAGTTAACACAATTTTCTGGCAGATCGCTTGCAGTTGGCCCGGACATGGCATATATTGTCATGACATTATAAAATAATTAACGGATAGTTCCCAGCGATGAAACCAATAAATTCGCCGATCTTTGCTGCATTTCTTCTTACCCTTACTGCGTGTGGGGGAAATTCTGGTTCAGAACCAGCACCTGCCCCGCAAACTAACCCTGCGGTTTCCAACCCCAGCAATCCAGGCATAATCTCAGGCGATCCTGTCACCGTGGATTCGACAGACGCCGCGGATCCTGCTCCAGCATCCCCAGAACCAGAGCAAATGCCAGAGCAACTTCCAGTGCAGCAGCCAGTGCAACAACCAGTGACATCGCCAACAAATCCAATAGCACCTGTACAAGAACCAGTTGAGCCTGCAGAAGGTGACATTGATCCAGTCGAACCGGCAATAACAGAACCGGCACCACCTCAATTAATTATCGCCGAACCTGATCCAGCAGAGCCGGAAGTTGCCGCAGGCGACTGTGTAGTACCAGAAGCAGGTTCAACGGTTGTCAGTCAAACAACTCCCGTTAAGCCAAGCGATAACCCGTTCTTCTATCCAGCTATGGGTCCACAGTGTGTGGAACCGACTAACCAATTTAATGGGCCGGGGCTCGCCTTTGGTGATTTTTTACTGTCCAATAACGCATGGAATGGACAAACATCAACATGGAACTGGCAGCAGTGCATTGCACTTACCGAAGCGACAAACGGATCTATCCTGCCTTCATGGAACTTTGACTGGGGCAATGAAGATGCCCTGCAACCGGGCTTTTTTGAGTGGGAAGTAAAGACCTACCCTGAAATTATATACGGTTATAAATCTAACAATGAAATCTCGGCACCATGCAGCAGCACCGGGTTACCTGCAAAAGTTTCTGAATTGCCTGATTATTCAATCGATTTCAGTTATCGGGCACCGCTGACAGACAATCGTATCGGTGACCTGGGTGATGAAAACAACAACCCGTCAATGGTGACCGGAGGCGACAGAAACGTTGCTATTGAATCTTTCTTTCATACCAGCTGCGATATCCAGCGCGGTGCCTCAAGCAATATGGAGCTGGAGCTAATGGTGTGGCTTGAATCGGGTGCCGAAAGACTGCCGAGTGGCCAGCCACCTATCGCACAATTTACAAGTAGCGCTGGACAAACCTACGATGTTTATACCAAGTCGGATAATTATGTTGCGTATCTTGCACAAAACCCGGTTCGCACAGGGTCACTGAACTGGAGTGAATTTATTAACGATGCAATTGCCAACGCTACAACTTACGGTGTTAAAACACTACAGAATGACTGGTG
>CAYPDN010000239.1:0-6225 GCA_964409445.1 uncultured Granulosicoccaceae bacterium | reverse complement strand
TTAGTTTCCAAAACTGCCGTTGGCAATAAATTCAACTCGACGATTTTGTTTTTTACCAATTTCAGTTGAGTTACTGGCTATCGGTACCGTTTCACCGAAACCGATCGCGCGCAATCTCAGTCCGTCTATGCCACTTATCTTTAAGTACTCAAGTACTGCAGTTGCACGAAACAAGCTGAGCTTCTGATTCGCATCATCAGGGCCGCTATCGTCGGTATGACCAGCAACCTCAACGACCGGTCGACGATAACGATTCATTGCATCAACGACTTTATCAAGTGTTTGCTTGGCGGCAAAGTCGAGATCAGCTTTGCCAGATTCAAATACTACATTCTCGCGAATTTCTTCTTTAAGGGAATCAATTTCCGCCTGTAGCAAACTGACTTCTTTGAACAAAGATTTTTGTCGAGCTTCGATGGTACCGACCAACTCTAAACCGGCACTTGCGGCAGAGTCGCCTACTGCGAGCAGAGGTCCTGTATCTTCTTCAAGTTCCATCAGGGCGTTGAGACTGAACTGATCACCATTCAATTTCGCATCAGCATCAATGGCATTGTCAAAATGGCCTATCGCTGCGGCAAGAATTGATATTGCACGATCGGTCTCTGCCGATTCAATTTGCACTGAATTAACAACGATTTCATCCGTAACGCTCTGTTCACTAAAAGCACGCACAGCAGCCTGTCGCAACGTTTGCTTATGTGCATCACTGGTGACAGAACCAGTCAACAATATGCGACCATTTTCTTTTACGGCTGCAACATCGACAACACCACCGGGCGCACTTTGACGAGCCACGATATCACCGCTGATAACCAGTCCTACATCTCCGGCATTACCACGCAGCCGCAAAAGATCATCCGCTTGTGCTGCATCTGACACGGTTGCATTAAAACGAAAGTCCGTCGCAGACAAACGCGCGTCAGCAGCCTCCGCCTGATTGAGGCCTCTAATCGAGTTGGCAAGGCTTGCAACACGCTGGTCAGACCCAGGGGTTTTCTCCTGTAAGCCGGATATCACGATCTCATTGGTGACAGCGGCCGCACCAATGGCCTCACTGGCAGCGGACTGCAATTGGTCACGCTGGCTGGCTCTTAACACAGTACCTTGCAGCAGCATCTTGCCATTAGCGAGCATGACCGCTACATCAACAGTACCGAGTTGTTTACGTTCAACAAGCGTCGCATCAGCTGCATCAAGAGCCAGGTGGATATCCCTCACACCATGGTCATCGGCATTGCGCAGCACGGCGAGAATCTGTTCTTCGGATGAGTCAGCCGGCAATTTTCCTGTGACCGCTACATTGCGGTAGTCCCAGTTAAACTGTAGCTGCGAGACGTCGATCCCGGCTGACTGCATTTCCGTTTTTACACTTTGATCGAGCCTCGATTCAAAATGACTGATACCCCAGGCGCTGGTTGCGGCAACTGCCACCAGCAACGATGCAACACCGACAAGCCAGGTTAACGAGCCACCCCACGGCCAGTTTCCACCGGTACCGGGTGGCACGAACGAGTCCAAAGCGAGTCCGGGCTCGTCTGTTTCATCTATCATTACTGTGCTCCAGTCTGTGCCTAGCTTGTACAGGCACGCAACTCATCAACCTGATTGCATAGGATGCGGCTTTCAGCTGTTACACATCAATTCAGTGACCCGCCAATAGGGTAATTCTACACTTTACTGCGCAATGAAGTGCTTAAGTACACAACTTTTACCCGTTGTTACAGATTCCGGATTGAGATCAGAGTAACTTTAAAATGTCGTAAATTTGACACCGACACTTAAGACTTCACCAGACGGCTTTAATCCTGGGACTGTTCAGAGCCAACTTATGTGCAAAGCCAGCTGCGTCTTTCGGATGCCTGGCTAACCTGACGCAACACAAACTCACGATTGAGTATGACGCTCGCCCAACTTTGATAAACGGCTGACAGTTCCTGTTGATTTCCTGATCCGGCCGTACAGCATCATCCGGGTAAAAATAGAGTGCTCGATCTCTGCAGGCTTTATCAGTTTGGTCGCCCGAGCCAGACTCACCATTGCGCTTTTGATAAAGCACCAGTGATGTACCCAGCTGCGTGTCCTGTCGAGCAAGTTGATAGGCATCGGTAGAAACAAATTAATCTCGATAACACGAAATTTACCGTCTACCAGATCTGCAATGGTGTCAGCACGCACACTCATTCTACTAATGCCAAATTGACCAACTTCAGATAAGTAGCCGGCCAGCTTTTGTTGCTCGTCAGCAGAAAACTGACCGGTGATATTAGAGTAGCGCGTATGTCGGTTGTTTTTGCTGTTGATCGGAAAGGCTTCACTTTCGTTGATAGCTTCAGTAATAGTGAAGATGTCATGTACATCGTCGCTGCGATTCACATCAATGCTGAAAAGCTCGAATTCACGTTGTCCCGGGGCTGCCTCCTGCAACAGGTACCGCTGGGGTTCCCGCTTCAGGCGCTTACGCAGACTCATCAATTGCGAAGCGTTATCAGCCCTGTGTATACCGTGCGCATTTTGTCCCCACTCCGGTTTCAGGAATACCGGGTAACTACCGGGTGTCAGTGCATCTGAGTCGATTGACTGTGGAAGGCGCCATCGGGCCGGGATTAGCTCGTCCATGGAAAGCTTCGAGAACATACCCTGTTCGGCTGAAAAGTAACGCGCATTCAGTTGAAAATATCGCCAGGGTACTGTCGCAGTACGCGCACAAATAACGAGGTAGGTCAGAACCATGATGATCGAGATGTGCATGATGTCCTAACTACCTACTCTTTAAATATCATACGGGGAGCACCCTAACAGCTAATGTTACCGCGACAGTCGGTCCTGCTGCTACTACTCACAGCTCAAAAACCTTGCAATGCAGATATCCGCCAATATCGCGCGTATAGCGCTAAGAACCGGAAAATAACCGAAGGTTCCGGTAACAGCCGGATTCATAATAATGCGGCTACCACGAGCATTATCAAGACGCAGCGTTGGTGCGGCTGAAAATGACCAATTACAGGCTGAATTGTTAAATTGAATGTCATGACACGAAAAGTGCTAAACCTTATTTGTCATGACGCGTTATAGTCTCTATAATGTCATGACACACCCAATTTAACTATTCCGAAACCAAGGCTCAAAGCATGTCAATTTGTCTCACCGTCGCATTCATTTTCTACGTACTGCGCTCGCCAGCTCACGATCTCAATTCCGCCGGGTAGGAAGATAATTCATCCCTCGCCTCCCAATAGAAAATTACATCGAGAAAGTCCGTCCACCCACGGGTAGATAATCCGCAAAATTTGCCCTCGCCCCTTTTGAATACAAGCCAGACACCCTGCATATGGAAATGAACCGATCTTGGGAATCAGGTAACATTCTGCGATCGACAATCTGTCGGCGTTACCTAATAACGGTGGGGAGCAAATGGCAAAAAATAAATATCTCGGCGCAACAATTTCCGCACTCTTTGGCCTCTTGTTCAATTCTGCCCACGCCGCAGATTTGCTGAAGACGGGGCCCAGTGTCTTCAACTACAACTTTGCGGACGTTCTTTATATAGATGAAGGCAATTTAGACGGGATCGGTCTGCGTTTTTCAGCAGACATCAGAGAAAACTATGCTGTGCAATTCGAATATGCCCGGATAAGCGATGGTGGATTTGATCAAGACACACTAGTCGGTGGCGTTGCCTACCATATACAAACTGCCAAATTCCCAAGCCGCGCAGATTGGGTGTTCGACGCTGGTCTGGAGTTCATCGACCTGGGGGGCATTGACGATACCGGTATTTTTCTGGGTGCTGGAATACGCTACGCTGTCAGTGATCCACTTGAGGTCAATGGAAGGATCGGTATCTCAACTGTATTTGATACCGACGTCATTTTGAATCTCAGAGCACTTTACGAAGTAGCGACCGGATTTTCTGTGTTCCTTGAAACCGACGTCGGAAGTCGTTCCGATTTGGGCCTGGGTGTGAGATTTTACTGGCGCTAATACCACCTGAGCAGCCAGGCTGAGCCAACAACTTGCGCTACTAACACTAAAAGCGCCACGCATACACTCTGTCACGGGCCGATTGCAGTATACTGCGATTAAGCCCCGGGCATTGCGAGAACACATGCGCACTTTCTACCATATCGATCTCAGTGATCAGTCAATAAAAAAGCAGCAACTCGAAGGCGAAGACATCGTCCGCGCCGGGCGCTACCTGATTGCCAAAACACTGGTGGAACGCAACGTTGCCACAGTGGATCCATTGTCAAAAGATAACCCGTTGATTTTCTCTGCAGGGCCTTTTGCAGGATCAAACTTCTCCAATGCTAATCGCTTAAGTGTGGGGTGCAAAAGCCCTTTGACTGGCGGAATCAAAGAGGCGAACTCTGGTGGTACATTTGCCTTCGCACTGGGCCAGATTGAGCTTGCCGGATTGACTCTCTACAACTGCAGTGACGAATGGATCATCATCCGGATCACTAAAGACGGAGAAATCAGTTTTGACTCAGCCGATGGTTTTTTAGGTATGGGCAACTTCGAAACTGCAGATAAGTTGCATGAAAAATACGGTAAAAAAGTAAGCATTGGCCTTTGCAGCCAGGTTGGGGAATATGAGGGAATGCTCAGCGGCATTGCCTTTAGCGATGTCGATCTGCGACCTTCACGGCTTGCAGCACGTGGTGGGGTTGGCGCTGTTATGGGTAGTAAGAAGGTTAAAGCAATTGTTGTTGATCTGCACAAGATGCCATCCTTTCACGAACGCAAAAAACTGATGGGTGCAGTGCGGGAATACAACAAAATGCTCAAAGCAGAACCTGCGATAGACAACTTTGCCAAAACCGGTACCGCTATGATGTCTGATGTTATCAATCAGCTGGGTGGCATACCGGTTCGAAACTTCACCGGTGGACAAGCTGCAGACACGAGCAAAGAAACTTTTAAGCTCAGCGGTGACTACCTGCGCGAACAAAACATAGAGCGTGGTGGTGAAACCACCCATGCCTGCATGCCTGGCTGTTTGATCCAGTGCAGCAATGTATACGCAGACAAAGACGGTAACGAAGTAGTATCACCTGTTGAATATGAAACCATCGGCTTACTCGGCACTAACTGCGGTGTTAAGGACCCGGATGATCTGGCAAAACTCAACTGGCTTGCCAACGACCTCGGAGTCGACACTATTGAACTTGGTGGCACTCTGGCAGTTTTAATGGATGCAGGTGAAGCGGAGTTTGGCAACATCGCCTATATGGAAGACATCATAGACAATCATCTGCGCAAGGGAACCGAGCACGGCAAACTGGTAGCACAGGGTGCGGCGCGCGTCGGTGAACACTACGGATTGAAACGAGTTCCGGTAGTTAAAAAGCAAACTATCAGTGCCTATGATCCACGTGTTATCGAAGTTACCGGCATCACAATGATGATGACCGCACAAGGCGCAGACCACACGGCCGGCAACCTGCCACAGTATGACAGCGCAGGTAAACCAGCTGATGAACTGGTCCATGCCAGCCTTGATATGCAAGCGCTAACAGCATCAACAGATTCACTCGGATTGTGCATTTTTGGACGTTCCGTTACCTATGCACAAATAGAGTTTATGGTGAATGCAATGAACGATGCACACGGCACAGATCTAAAGCCGGAATTTTACCGCCAGCTCGGTGTAGACACACTGCATTTAGAAAATCAGTTCAATGAGCGCGCAGGCTTTGCAGTGCAGGATGACGAACTACCGGAGTTTTTCTATCAGGAAGAACTCAAACCAACAGATAACCTCGCCAGATTTCACGGTCCTGAAATAAAAGAATCTGCACAAAGCTGGTGGCAGGCTAACTTACCAACTTCATAAGTGGTTAGCGCTGGCGCGCTGTTTTTTATCGCTTTAGCTTGCCGTTTAGGCTTGCCGTGCTGACAGGCCATCCCTGGCCGGGTTTCGATGCCAGTCCCTGGTGCTACGAGTCACTTTTGCCAACAGCAGCAAAAGTAACCAAAAGTGCCGTGCGCTGCTCACTCAGCCCTGCGGGTCGCGTTCCGCGATTTTAAGTATTACTTCCGTCGGGGGCCGCGCTAATGCACATCCATGTGCAACAGCGCTCTTCGCGCCATCCATGGCGCTCTCGACCCCCCACTCCAGCAATACTTAAAACTGAGTAAGAGGCTTGAAGGTCAACTGCGTAAAAGCAAACTGCAAACTGCAAACTGCAAAAAATTAGAACGATGTATTCACTCAATAAG
>CAYPDN010000238.1:0-6244 GCA_964409445.1 uncultured Granulosicoccaceae bacterium | reverse complement strand
GCACCAGCCAGCCAGTAATTATATTCCAGAATTCCGGTTTATTCCAATACAATACAAGGTCAGCGCGTTATTTTTCACCCAACCAGCTCGGTAACGCCCAGTCTGGACCATAATTCGGTGCAGAATCGAAATTTCCAACAATTACAGAGCCTGAAACCCGCTCTCAAAGGACAGCGATAAACAGATGTCAGCAAGACACGCCGTGCCACTAAAGTCACCGTCAGAAATCGAAAAAATGCGCATCGCCGGCCGCATGGCTGCCGAAGTGCTTGACCTCATCACAGAGCACGTCAAACCGGGTGTGACCACCGCAGAGCTCGATGCGATCTGCCATCAGCACATTACCGAAGTTCAGGGCGGCATCCCCGCCCCGCTGAACTATCGCGGTTTTCCAAAATCGATCTGCACCTCACTGAACCATGTGGTCTGCCACGGTATCCCCGGGGACCGAGTACTGAAGAAAAAAGACATCATCAATATTGACGTCACGGTTATCAAAGACGGCTATCACGGCGACACCAGCCGCATGTACCACGTTGGCGAACCGACAGTTAAAGGCAAGCGCATTTGCGATATTGCACTGGAAAGTCTCAAGCGTGGAATCGAACAAGTCAAACCAGGTGCAACACTTGGCGACATCGGTGCTGCGATCCAGGCCTACGCCGAAGGTGAACGATGTTCAGTGGTACGTGAATATTGCGGCCACGGAATTGGACGATTGTTCCATGAAGAACCACAGGTCCTGCACTACGGCAGCGCAGGAAACGGACTGGTACTCGAAGCGGGCATGGTTTTCACGATTGAACCGATGATCAATGCCGGCAAGCGGCAAGTGAAGTTGCTGCCGGATGAATGGACTGTGGTTACCAAAGACCGGAGTTTGTCCGCACAATGGGAACACACCGTACTGGTTACTGAAACCGGTTATGAGCTCTTTACTCTCTCGCCCGCAGAATACTAATCCCGGTGAGTTGAAGAGACAATGTCCGAGCAACCGCAGGAAATAACCACTCTAATTCACTTGCCTGCGATGATTGCGGAGATAGAAGCGAAAGGCAGCACGCTTAGCGCTTATAAAGAAGCTATTGCATCAACGCGTGAAACTTTGGCTGGCTTGTTTAAAAACGGCGCGCCAGTGGCCGAGCTTATTGGCTGGCAATCAGCTATTACAGATTCAATTATTACCCACAGCTGGCAGCGCACCATTCCCGCAAGTGCAAGAAATTCAATCGCACTCGTAGCCGTTGGTGGTTACGGTAGAGCAGAACTACATCCTCGGTCCGATATAGACATACTTATATTAACGACTAAAAATTTTACTGCTGCAGATGAAGAGATCGGCCACTTTGTAACACACCTTTGGGATTTGGGTCTCGATGTTGGCCACAGCGTCAGAGACGTCAAGCGCTGCATTAAAGAAGCAAAAGCAGACATCACGGTTATTACCAATATGATCGAAAGCCGCTATATCTGCGGTAACAAAGATCTTATGCAGCAATTAAAAGAAGCAATTCGCCCTGAAAAAATATGGCCGGTTGATAAATTCTTTGTCGCCAAGCTGCAGGAGCAAAGAGAAAGACACCTTAAATTTCACGGTTCCGCATTTCGCCTGGAACCGAATTTAAAAGAAAGCCCGGGTGGTTTACGAGACATACAAACCATTGAATGGGTGCTGATCAGACAATATGGAAATTCAAATCTGCAAGCGCTTGTTTCAGATAATTTTTTAAGTCAGCAAGAGCTCGACGAGCTAACCGAAGCTCGCGATATTCTTTGGAGCATTCGTTTTCTGCTACACACCAAAAGCAATCGCAAAGAGGACCGGCTGCTCTTTGACTATCAACGTGAACTTGCAGCGGATTTCGGCTATGAGCAACACGAGGAGCGCAGTAACGAAGCCGTCGAACAGTTTATGCAGAGATACTTTCGCGCAGTTGTAAAAGTTGAACGATTAAGCGACATGTTACTGCAGCTGACAGAAGCACAATTTTCACCACCTGAAAAGATGGCCAAAAAGCCCACCAGCGATAAAAACTTTATCATCGTAGACGAATATGTTGAAGCTGCAGATGACAATGTATTTCCCCGCTATCCACCAGCAATGCTTGAGCTATTCCAGGTATTTGCCTCACACCCTGAAGTACGCGGCATCGGAGCCCGCACACTTCGTAGTCTTAAAAGTAACCTGCACCTAATCAACAACAGGTTCCGCTCAGATGTTATTGCCCGTGATCTGTTTATGCAGCTATTTCGCGAACCGGATAAAGCAACCCGTAAGTTGCGACTAATGAATCGCTATGGAGTACTCGCAGCCTATCTGCCGAACTTTGAAAAGATTGTTGGTCGAATGCAATATGATCTTTTTCATATCTACACGGTAGATGAACATACCCTGATGGTGATTCGAAACTTAAGAAGGTTTGCCATCCCCGAACACAACGATGAATACCCAGAATGCTCTGCGATTATGCAAAGCATCGAAAATCAGGATCTGCTATACATTATCGGACTGTTTCATGACATCGCAAAAGGCCGTGACGGTGACCACTGCATTCTGGGTGCTGAAGACGCCACTGTATTTTGCAAACAGCACGGCCTAACAGAAGAAGACAGCAAGCTGGTGGTCTGGACTATCCGCCATCATCTGGAAATGTCGATGACGGCCCAGCGCAAAGATACTTCTGACCCGGATGTGATCTATGAGTTTGCAAGATTTACAGGCTCACAGCGCTATCTGGATTTTCTCTACCTGCTGACAGTTGCAGACATCCGAGGCACCAATCCTGAACTCTGGAATTCATGGAAGCAAAACCTTCTGGAACAACTCTACCGTCATACATCCAACGCACTTAAACGTCTGGACAACCCGATAGATATACCGGAGATTATTGCAAGGAAGAAGAGTCAGGCCTCGGAGTTACTTAGCGCTAACGCGGTTGACGAAGCGCAGGTAGAGTACATCTGGAACTACTGTGATGAACAGTATTTTCTACAATACAGCTCAGAAGAAATCAGTTGGCACGCAACCAATATGTCGCTATTAAAAAAAGGCGAGCCATTGATCCTGTTGCGCAAGGAGACTGAGCGGGGCTCTACTGAAATCTTTATTCATGTCGAAGATTACGCCCATCTATTCGCGAACATTGTGACAGCAATTGATCAGTTAAATCTGACAATCGTCAGCGCTCAGATTTTAACCTCGCTTAATGACTGGACTTTAAATACTTTTTTCGTACTCGACCGCGAAGGCGAAGCTATTCAGGATGAACTGCGACTTGAAAGCATACACAAACAACTGGATCTGGTTCTGGTAGAACACGAAACACCATCTCCTGCCAAGCGTCCTGCACCGAGACGCCTGACTCACTTTGATTTCGAACCAGTCATCAAGCTCGATAACGACTTATCTGAAGATTCTACAAGTCTGTTTATAAAAGCGATTGACCGCCCGGGCCTGTTAAGCGCCATCGGTAAATGCTTCGCAGATAAAAACATCCGGGTTGTATCGGCCAACATTACAACACTGGGTGAAACAGCAGAAGATTCTTTCTATATACAAAGCGAATCTCGCACTAAAATCACAGACGATTCAGCACTCGAAGAACTGCAAAAATCCCTACAGGTAACATTAGAAATATAGAAGCTATGTCAAAAACCATAGAACTCGCACAGCAATTGGTGAGATGTGAGTCAGTCACCCCGGATGATGCAGGCTGTCAAAATATCATTGCAGACAGGTTGACACCGCTTGGCTTTAAACACACACACCTTAAGCATGGAGACGTCGACAACCTGTGGACTGTAACCGACGGTACAGGGCCACTATTTGTATTCGCAGGACACACCGATGTTGTACCAACCGGCCCATTAGAAAAATGGACACACCCACCATTCAGCGCAGAAATTCACGACGAACGCCTCTACGGACGCGGAACTTCAGATATGAAAAGCAGTATCGCCGCGATGATTGTTGCTGTAGAACGGCTTTTAAGCAAAGGCAGCATCAATGGCCGTATCGGATTTTTAATTACCAGCGATGAAGAAGGTCCGGCCGTTAACGGAACTGTCAAAGTTATTGAATATCTTGAAAGCAACAATATTAAAATTGACTGGTGTGTTGTAGGGGAACCGACCAGCACAGACAAACTGGGTGATGTCATCAAAAACGGCAGACGCGGGTCACTCAATGGCGATCTTACCATCAAAGGTAAGCAAGGCCATGTAGCCTACCCTCATCTTGGAGACAATCCGGTACACCGTTTCTCAAGCAGTCTAACTGCACTCACCTCCGAGGTTTGGGACAGCGGCAACGAGTTCTTTCCAGCTACAACCTTTCAGATATCAAACATTCACGCAGGCACCGGTGTGACTAATGTCATACCAGGAGAACTATCAGTGAAATTCAACTTCAGGTTTTCCACAGAACTAACCGCAGACGACTTGAAAAGACGCGTCACTGATATTCTAGACACACACAAGCTTGACTATGAGATCAACTGGAACCTCTCAGGCAACCCGTTTATCACGGGGCGCGGTGAGCTGGTTAATGCGACGGTCGATGCCATTAAAAAAGTAACTTCTACCAATGCGGAGCTCTCAACCAGCGGCGGCACATCTGATGGACGCTTTATTGCACCGACTGGTGCTCAGGTATTGGAGCTTGGACCGTGCAATGCGACAATTCATCAAATCGATGAGCACGTAACGGTAGCAGAGCTTGATACGCTTACTGATGTCTACGAAGAACTATTAAGAAACCTGCTGCAAAATAACAGTGTTACTGTCTAATTCAGCTAGCGGCTACTCGCTCGAAAGAGATAGCGTACTTACATCCGCCCTCACCCACCTGCCCCCACGCATCCTGGTAAAATCCGCTACCGGTACCAGTCACTGAATCTAGTGTTCCGCTAAAAACATGATATTCATACGCACCAAAGCGGGACCGGCCATTCACTTTGTAAGTGCTGTCCTTGGGTTGATCGACATAGAACCTACCCTGACCACTAAGCATCGTACTGAAAGAAACATTTTCAGTAATTAAAGCATCACCGGAAATTCTGCCGCGCTCGACTTTCAGTTCAAGCGTCAGTGGCCTGATTGTACAGTCGAATGGCTGGTTGGAAAATACCTGCGTTCTCGGTTCAGGGGTGATAACACCTGTCCAGACGCCATCGAATGCAACATCGCTTGTTCTTTGGGTTTCGTCGATATAAACACTGGAACAGGAAACAATAAAACCACTAATCGCAGCGACTATTCCTGCCCATACAACGTTTCTCATACAATACTTCTCTTATTCTTGAATCACTGTACTTAATAAGAAAGCTTTACCACTCACTATGCGGCTTACAATATAACGCGTAATTTGTATAGCGCTTGTCATCAGATATTTCTTCATCCAGCCAGTCAGGAGTTTCAAACGGATGTTCTGCCGAGGGAAGTTCAATCTCGGCAACTACCAATCCGTCGTTCGCATCGTGAAATTCATCAATCTCCCAGACTAAATCACCCTGTTTGATCAGGTGACGAGTTTTCGAAACGCTTGCGCGATCACAGAGCTTATTGAGCATTGTATCGCCATCTCCCTGTGGGATCGGATACTCGTAGTCGTAGCTTGAGAGATTATCTATGGCCGCTTTAATTGACAGATAAAACTGGTCATTTTTTTGCCTGACACGGCATACAAGATCACCTTGCTGAGCAAGGTATCCCTGTCGCATAACTATGCGCTCATCACTTCTCGGCCATTGATCTTTTTTAACCAGGAATTTTCTTTCAATTTCTATCATTACACGCGCGTACTTTAATAACGTCAGCCACTAAATTCATCTCAGCCATTACGGACTTCAAGACTCTGGCGTCCTTTTAACCGTGGAACAGCATCAATAAGTGTCCTGGTATATTCATGCTGTGGATCACCACATACTGAGGCAGTATCACCTGCTTCTACCAGTTTGCCCTGATACATTACAAGCGTACGGTCGGCAACATATTCAACGACCGATATATTGTGAGTGATAAACAGCAGCGTCAAACTGTACATTCTGCGCAGTTGCAGTAGTAATTGCAGCAGCTCGGCCTGCACAGACACATCCAGCGCGCTGGTGACTTCATCGCAGACAATAAGCTTTGGTCGCACAGCCAGTGCCCGGGCAATTCCAATACGCTGACGTTGACCACCAGAGAATTCATGCGGATAACGCCACAGATACTCCCGCGGCAGCTGAACATCTTCCAGCAATTT
>CAYPDN010000237.1:3397-6272 GCA_964409445.1 uncultured Granulosicoccaceae bacterium | reverse complement strand
TGGCCTGTTTGCTCAGGGCAATGGCAAAACTGGTGCCCGGCACACCCGATCCGGTCGCTACAACAACACACTACCTGCGTCCGGGGCTTGCAGGGCAAGTTGCCGATTTGCATGCACATGTGGTTCGGTTTGGTCGCCGCACTGCAACCGTTACCGGAACAATGGAGCAGGAAGGCAAAGCAAGAATCACATGTACTGCAACTTTTTCAAGCCTTGACCATGCAAGCCATGATCATGAAGACACCAACAGTGGAACGCAGCGGAATCTTGCACCGACACCACCACTGTTGCCACCCCCTGAGGACTGCACAACGCGTTCAGAGCTTGCTCAGGCAGTTGAGTTACCCATAATGAATCGACTCGATATACGCATTGATCCCAGGTATGCAGAGTCTGGCCATCACAAGGAGGCGATCATAACCGGCTGGTTAAGGTTCAGGGATGAACGCCCGGTAGATGTATTGGCGCTGCCACTTTTTTGCGATTCGTTTCCACCTTCTGTGTTTACCCTGTACGGCGCTATAGGATGGGTACCGACTATCGAACTGTCTGTACATGCTCGCAGGCGGCCGAAACCCGGCTGGATTAAGGGGGCGTTTAAAACTCGCGATGTTGCGGGCAATCTCTTTATTGAAGACGGAATGTTATGGGATGAAAACGATCAGCTGGTGGCGCAGTCACGCCAGTTGCAGATGATATTGGATTGATCCCTGTCTGGTTTATTGGCACAGTCAGGCTCATTGGTCGTGATAAAAAAATCTCTCAACACACTCAGATCGTGGGCTAAGCGTCTAAAATCCGATATCTACGCCTTGTATATAGCCATGCGGGACGCCCGTACACCAGTATACGTCAGATGGTTCGCAATCATTGTAGTGGCCTATGCTTTAAGCCCGATAGACCTGATTCCGGATTTTATTCCAGTACTCGGCCTGCTGGATGACTTAATACTTTTACCAATTGGTATTGCGCTTCTTAAAAAATTGATACCGACCGATGTTATGGCGTATTCGCAGCACCGTGCAGAAGCGCTTATGCGAACAGGGCTGCCGGCTAGTCGGAATGCAGCGATGGTAATAGTCACGATTTGGGCTCTGGTACTGACCACTGCTATTTTGTGGTTTATTAACCGCGTCACTAGTCCCGCCGTTGTAAACACCGACGTACCCGTGTCTATTTCCACAGAGACCGAAAATAAGCAGCCTGTAGTACCCGGGTCGAATGGCGGCAGTGCCACTAACAGGAGCCGAAATCGGGATCGGGAATAATGCTGTTTTTATATGGAGGAGTTCGGTCTGGCGGTGCAAATCTGCAACAGCTCAATCGCTGATGTTATTGAAAAATCTGATTCCAAAAATTGAATTTTTGTTATTGTGATTTCTACAGTCAACAGCAAATTTCGTCAAGAGACTAATCATGCAAAGAAGAATACTGGCAGGCAACCTTGAAGTTTCTGCACTTGGTTTAGGTTGCATGGGAATGAGCGAATTTTACGGACCTCACGACGATGATGAGTCATTGGAAGTTCTACATCGAGCTGTCGAGTTGGGTGTTACGTTTTTTGATACAGCGGAAACCTACGGGTCGTATCACAATGAAGAACTCGTTGGCCGTTTTCTCAAGCAAACTAACCGCTCGTTAGAAATCGCGACCAAGTTCGGCATTGTTAGAAAGCCTGGCGAATATAAAAGAATTATAGACAACAGTGCCAGCTACGTTCGTAGTGCTTGCGAAGGTTCCCTGCAAAGGCTCGGGCTTGATGCTATCGATTTATATTACGTTCATCGCATAGATAAAAGCCAACCCATTGAAGAGGTAATGACAACGCTGTCCGCGCTGGTGGACGAAGGAAAAATTAAGCATATCGGTTTATGCGAAGTTAGCGCTGAAACATTGCGTCGCGCGCATGCAGTGCACCCTGTGAGTGCTGTGCAAACAGAATATTCACTGTGGACCCGCGATGTGGAAAGTGAAATTCTCCCTGCGTGTAATGAATTGGGTATTGGGTTTGTCCCCTACTCTCCACTTGGCCGTGGTTTTCTAACCGGCACTTACGATAAATCTACTCAGATTTCTGCAGATGACTTTCGAGCAAATCTGCCGCGATTCGCAAAACAGAATATAGAAAAAAACCTTGCCATTGTAAAATGCATACGCGCTTTTGCCGAATCCAAAGACTGCACACCTGCGCAGATAGCACTTGCCTGGCTGCTATCACGCGGTAACAACATAGTGCCTATTCCAGGCACCCGACGTATAAACTATCTGCAAGAAAACATTGCGTCTGCGGCTGTCTCTTTTACTGATGCAGAACTTGAGAAGTTCGAGGCCTCAATAACAGCGATAAACATAGTTGGAGAGCGATATACCGAAGAAGGTATGAAGGGGTTGAATGCATGAGTTCCGCATTCTGAATTTGTGTAGTTGAGCCCAGTCTGGAGTTCCACTTAGACGATTATTCGACCATGTGTGCCGCATTGCAATAGCTGACACGGGTCTCAATGTCGGTACATCTCTTCTGCGTGATTAGCCGGGCGCGTCAGTTTTTACGCCAATTGAGTACCGCCATTTATAACGCTCGTGTTATAGCCTCAAGTTATAAAATCCTATACCGATTTAGTTTATAGAATAGCTGTTGGATTATCTCGAATGGACCTGAAACACCTGGTGTCACCCATTTTTATATGCGCCCTGGTAGCGTGTGGAGGCGAAGGTGTTGGCACCCCAGCCAGTGAAACCTCAGTCAGCGATACCCCAGCCAGTGAAACCTCAGTTAGTGAAACCTCAGCCAGCGATACCGCAGTAAGTGAGGAAGTCCTTGTCGATTCTGCCACTGTTGAGCAGCCCAAAATCGTCGAAGTGATTTCGAATCCCG
>CAYPDN010000237.1:0-3297 GCA_964409445.1 uncultured Granulosicoccaceae bacterium | reverse complement strand
GTCGATTCTGCCACTGTTGAGCAGCCCAAAATCGTCGAAGTGATTTCGAATCCCGCGCCACTGCAAGTAGTTGATTTCGAGGGCATTCCATATGCCCAGCTAGTGGAGGCTGATACAGACTTTCCAGCCCACGATCCCTCTCTTGATTTCGAACAACAGATCGAATTACTCAACACAGAGTTTGAACGTGTATTGTCCGTTTTCTATTCAAATGGGGCAGCGCTAAGTACCACTATATCGATGGGCAATTTAACATCCGGCAACGCAATTGTTGATTCTGAACATCAGCGTATGCTTGGCTTTTACCAGAGCTGTTTTGATTCCAACAGTGCCTTCGACATCAGCGCAATAGCCTACAAATTTTGTGGGGCAGTATATCACCCTATAGATGACGGCTTTGTCCTCACCCACATTGGTGAGGAACGAAATAAATTCGCAATATTTTTTACATCATTTAATGAAGAAGGAAACGCCGTGGGTTGGGGTGTTAACGTACACGATGATGATTCTCTTTCAGTAGATTACCTTCCACCGACCTCAAATGGCGGCGCATTTAGGTGCCTGACACAAAATATCGAGAGCGGGGATTTCAATACGAAAAAATTCTGCGCGACGTTACTTGAGGGTGCTATAAAAACGCTGGAGCTACTGTAGTAGCGGATTAACCCGGAAAGTCATTCTGAAAATATAAGGTGTGAGCTCATCCAACCTGCGAGTCAGGTCATTTCATTCGCCGATGTGGCATTGCAAAAGCTGCCGCTCAGAGAGAGGCAGACATGCAATGAACAATCGTCTGGTGATTACACCCTTAATCTACAGATCGAAGTTTGAGCAAACACACAGCGAGCAGTAGGGTCGCAACAACACCCGTAGCGCCGGACGGTACTGCCTCAATACGACCAAACATCATCACGATGGCGTTTGTGACTATCGCAACAAAACCCGCAAAGACTGTTAATCTGCCAAGCAACTTTGAGCCGGTCTGCGATATGGCGGCACCAAACACTACGGCAGCAATACCCAGCAGAACTTTTGCAGCGTTGTACACGAAGAATGAAAAAGCTATCACTGAGCCGGTAACAGGTGCTATTGCTTCAAGACCCTTTGCCACCTCGCTATAGGGCCCGAACTGTGTCAGCCCTACTCCGACCTGTACAACATTGAGGATTCCGCTAGCGAAGATGGCGGAAAAACCAAGTGTATATTTCTTCGCCTGAATCAAGGCAGAGCCAGCAAGAGCGGCGATTAGAACAAACACCACTCCTTCCAATCCCCACAGCCATTGGCGCGGCACGTCGCTGCCAGATACGAATAGTGCCGTGTATAGGGCTTGCGTAATTACCGTCAAGAACAGTAGTGCGGAAATCATCTGTATATTTTGTTTTTGTGTAAACTCCATACTCAGGTCCCTGTAGAACTATTGATTCAGTTGAACCCCAAATAATAACGCGCAGCGGTCAAATAGTTATCCCCAATTTATAACTGATGCACATCCTATCCACCCAACTGCCTAACAACGCAATCAAGGTCAGGCGGACCAGAGAAAATTAACACTGGAAAAATGGGTCAGATAAAAACTATCGACAAAGGAACAGGTAGGCCAGTTGTTGTTCTGATACATGGCATTTGTTGCGCCCCGGAAGACTACCAGTGGCACATTGATGCGATGTCGAAATCCCACCGCGTTATTGCACCGACTCTCCGAGGCCACGGTAACGGCAATGGTAATAGCGACAGTGGAGCAAAGCCTGATGAGCTAACAATCGAGCAAATGTCTGCCGATGTTGCGCATCTATTGGAAGATAAAAACGTTACTGAAGCTATTTTGTGTGGCCATAGCATGGGCGTTCGCGTTGTGCTTGAAATACATAGACAGGTACCCGATAGAGTCGCTGGTGTTGTTTTTCTCGACGGTAGTAATTCTGTCGCGAACAATCCGGATTCTGTGCTGGAAAGGTTCGATAATGCTACAGCTAATGGCGAAATCGAGTCATGGATTCAGGGATTGTTCAGGCAAATGTTCCTGCCTGGCAAATTCAAAGACATCCAGGCTATGTATCAAAAGCGTATTGCTAATATGCCTGATGCAGATCTTTTATCTCTTTATCGCAATATGATTATTTGGGACGGACGACAGTTTATGCCTCAATTAAAAGCGCTGGCAGACAAACCTGCTCTGGTAGTGCAATCGACTAATCGTGATACTGACACTTCTCGCCGTTCACTTGAAGACGGAGAGATTGGAGATTTTGCGCAAATGATTGCAGAAAATCATTCTAATGCGGCTCAACCTTAATAACATCAGCACCAAAATCACCCAGATACTGTGTAGCAATTGGGCCAAGTACGACAGAGGTCAGATCAAGCACCCTGACACCCTTCAACAGGTCATACATTATGAAAGTCCACTTTCAGCCATCCATAATGAAATATCGTATAAAAGTCGTTCAGGCTCATCAAGATTCAGAAAATGGCTACAGTGCGGGTAGGTAACAACCGTTCATTAAGGGGGCAGAATCCGGTGCTACGTTGTTAATCGCAATTGCCGCCATTGGCATACTGGTGGGTTCGCTGGATTCGACCGGACTGGGGCTTAAGCTTGCCAATGTGATTGGCGCTATACGCGGTGACAGCTTGTTTTCAGCTTTGCTTGTGGCCATGGGTGGCGCACTGGTACTGGGCATGGGCATGCCTACCCTGCCCGCATATCTTATTATTATTTTGGTGATGGGACCGGCAATACAAACACTGGGCTTATCGATGCTAACAGCGCATATGTTTGTTTTTTACTATGGCGTGGCATCCTCACTCACACCACCGGTCGCAATTGCGGCTTACGCTGCAGCTCCCATTGCCAATGCCAACCCGTTGGCAACATCATTGATGGCTTTTAGACTGGGCATGGCTAAGTTCATCATTCCTTTTGTATTTGCGTTTTACCCGACGCTTTTAATCATTGAAGTATTCGAGCCGCTTGAGTTTATCTGGATTATTATTCGTACCTGTCTTTGCATCTGGCTGTTCTCTTCGGCGTTAGCGGGTTTTGATCGGGGGAAACTTAACGTTGTCGAAATTCTGCTGCGATTTTGTACCGCATTTTCGTGTCTGGCAATCAATCCGTTAATACATCTTCCAGCGGTTGTTATTGGACTGGCTTTGCTTGTCTTCGGCCATCATCCTTACTTTCAATCACGCTCCAAACCTTCTCAAACAGATTTATAGTATTCAACCAGGGAAAACGTAATGTCACAACAGCCCAACTTCCTGTTTATAATTACCGATCAACATCGCGCCGAT
>CAYPDN010000236.1:0-6276 GCA_964409445.1 uncultured Granulosicoccaceae bacterium | reverse complement strand
CGCTGCCACAGAAAGACCAAAGCTCAGCAATATTATTAGCTGAGCCCTGGAAAAGAAGTTTTTTAAATGGCGCATTCCCACTGATTGTATTCATCGCGAACAACACCTGGCGCCGGTAAAACCCGGCGCCAGTCACGATGGGGAATCTAGTCGACTTGAACAGAGAACTGCACTGTCGCAAAATCACCTGATTCGAGCTCACCACCCAGTGGCGGTACAGATGCCGGGGTGGAACCGGCGCCTACGTAGAATACGACATCACCAGCAGTTTCCTCACCGGCGTCATCACCAGCTGTGTCCGTGACAGTGGCCGGTACACAATTTTGGTTCAGACAGTACGCAAGGCTTCCGGGTACGAAGGTAGTAAATGCTGGTGAAGCATCTCTAACCTGCACGTTGAAAGCGTCAGCGGCACCCTGGTTTTGCGCAACAATCTGCCAAACCAGACACTGACCAGGCTCGACAGTTCCGGGATTAGCTACAAAAGGCCCGTTTGCTACACCATCACAATCAGTGTCAATTGCAACGGTCTTGACAATATTCACCTGACCGAACACTACAGTTGTCTGGTTCTGCGCAGTAACCGTATCACCGGAGGTGACGTTGGTTGCGTCTATCGTCAATACATCTGCCAGGCCATCTTGAGCATTGGCAGGAGCAAAAACTGTCGCATCGATAGGTAACTCTTCGCCTGCATCGAGGGTAAACTCAGGTGAACCTGACGCTGCAATTGCAACTTCGATAGTCGCAGTTGTACCATCCGGCTGTTGCACCTGGATAGTGCCAGGTGTCAGATTAGCAAGCTCAGTATCTGCAACACCATCGCCATCAGTATCAATTGACAACGTGCTGCTCCAGCCGGGTTGACTGTTGTTTGAAATTACTTCATAGGTTTCAGTGGCGTTACCATTGTTAGCCAGAGTGTTTTGATACACCTCTGTACCACCCGGGTCAATTTGCGCCGAACCGTTAGGCGTCAACGAAGCCGCAACAACGGCATTCACATCGATTGCCTCAAGCGTTACGTCGGTAGCACCAGTGCTGTTCGATGTAATTTGGAAAAACAATGGGTAGTCACCATCACCATCACCAATCCCATTCACATTCCCATCCAGCGTTTCATCCAAACCATCAGCATCATTATCAAAAACAAAGTTACCGTCCGCCTGTGCCTGATCAGGTACAGATACCACAGCAATGATTTGGAAATCTGTTGTCTGCCCAGGAATAGCCGGAGTTGCAGTAATTGCTGCACCAGTTGGCTGGCCAGCTGCATCTGAAAGGAAAAACTCTACAACCCAACCGGCTGGTAATCCACCAACGGTATCGGTATCGGCATCGTAGACGCTACCAGCAGATAGCTGAAAAGAATTTGCCGAATCACCATCGTTATCGATATATAGAGGTATGGTCACTGACGAATTTACATCAGCGTTATTGGTAAAAACGGCCGTGTAATCAGGGGCACCGATGGGATTTTCATCACTACCCAGAATACCACCTGACGCATTATGAATATCAATTGTAGATGCGTTAATTGTCGCAAGCTTCACAGTAACCGTGTCACTGACAGAGGGATCACTGGCAGCCGAAACCGTCACAACCGCATCGTAGTCACCAGGACCATTAACAGATGCCGGCAACTGCGCGATCACAGTAATAGTCTCTGACGCTCCTGCCGCGATCAATCCAGCATCAACCCCAAGCTCACCATTGGAATCACTCAGCTGGACAGTACCTGCTGCATTCCAGAACGTGAATACCGTACCTGCAGGAAAACTCACGTTGTTGACAGAAAGCTCAAGCACTTCGTCAGAGTTACCACCGTTTGTCACGATGTTAGTGAATATAACCGCTTCACCTGCAGATATCTGATCAACAAACTGGATATCATTGGCGCCATCGTCGTCCAGACCATCATTGATACCGTCACCACCTGTTGCATCCTCGGTATCAGCAATAGTTACCAGCGATGTATTAGCGATCGTAATAGGAACTTCGTTCGTGGGACTCGGATCATCAGCCACGCCGTCACCATCTACGTCCGCAACAATATAGGCGGTATTTAAAATAGTGGTGCCACCCGGTACAACTGCAGGATCATATGATACGGTGTAGGTGACAGTAACAGTCGCGTTCGGAGGCAGAACTGCATCGGTAGCACTTAAGCCATCAACCGCAGTATCAAGCGCATCTCCGTCACCGTTGAAATCGATATCATCAATCGTCTCATCAAGTACAGCCGTCGCAGGCACAGTATCGCCATTACTGGTTATGAGACCACTGGTAGTTGCACTACCTGCAACATAAGTTGTATTCGCAGGGATTGCATCCTGCAACAATACTGATGTTGCATCTGCATTACCGTTGTTTCTTATCGTGATTGTATACTCAATCTCAGAGGTCGTCGGGTTGTGTACCGAGCTCTTGGTAGCAACCACAACGGCATCACCAGTTACCGTGATCAACGATTCCACCGTACTATCTAGTGTATCCGGCCCTTTACCGGCTGTCAGGTCAATTACGCTATCAGGAACTGCAGCACCAGTTCCCTCTTCAGCCTGAGCTGTCAGGGTAACACCAAGCTCATCGCCAGCAAGTGCTGAAGTGGGCACATCGGTTCGCACAACAATGCTTTTTATTTCACCAGCGGTCAATGAGACACTTGAGATAACCGGTTCACCGGCATCAGCCTGACCATTGTTGTTTAAATCTTCATAGATTGTGATGCTGTCAGCATCGATAGAATCACCACCGACAATACCGTCAGCTGCTGATAGAACAAAAGTATCTGTACCGTTACCTGTGTTTTCCAGGGTATAAGATAAATCTACAGGTTGGCCCGGTGATGCTGTCAGACTGGTATCGGTTGAATTAATTGCCGCTGAGTAGACCTGCGCTACTGTAACAACAGCTTCATTAGACTGCGCTGTATAACTGTTACCAGCGGAATCTTCATAGCTAACAGTCGCAAGGTTTTTAATTTCAGTACCTGCTGCTGTCGCACCGTAGGCATTAAAAGTGGCACCTGCCGCCATCAATGCCGCCGCAACTGGCAATACCAGCCACGTCGAGTTTTTGCACTTGCGATTTTTCTGAATCATTTCAAATTTGCACCTTGGTTTAGTCTCACCAGATTTGGTTGCCGGTCAACTTATGCCGCCAGCATTTTTATATTTGGAGTAAATAACTAATTACTTAACGCGTACGCGGTAGGTATAAAACTGGGTTCCACCATCGGCATTGATCGCATTTTCAGCCTGCCACTTCAGATGTGTGTACTGCTCGGGAGGTATAATTTTCTCCACTACTTCACCAGAAGATTTTGTTTCCAAACGGACCACTGGCTCCGCCTCAAAAGTCTGTCCGCCGTCAATACTGACCAAAAGTTCCGCAGCGACATCGGCACTTGCGGTATCAGAAACATAAGAAGTGCCCTCTGGCACTGGCCCTACCACAGTGAGACCATTAATGTTCGACTCACCTTTGTTTGTGTAGGTGAGCTGGTATTCAACCAGTTGATTCGGCTCTACATCGGTCGCGGCAGAGAGTTTTTCTTTATCTTCGTCCAGTTCAACAACAAAAGCCTCCATGGTGCCTTTTATTGGATCTTCAGCATGAGCAATCGACACCGCGAGTAGTGGCAGTACCATCAATACGGCAGAAAGAATTTTTCGCATGTTCGGGTTCCTGAATATTCGTGAAACAACGTTATGACCCGAGCAATAGCTATTCCCCAGACTTTAAAATCGGTACGTCAAAAATTGATCAAGGCGATGCATTTTTGTTTATTGAGACCAACATCACACAAAGCACGGTCATTTTGGCTAAAGCCATTAATTCGCCACTGCCAGTTTTTTGCCGTACTATTCCCGCTCTCTCTACATCGCCACCGACAACATGTCCGACACGACTCAACCAACCCTCTTTTGGTTCAGACGAGATTTGCGACTGCAGGACAACCCGGCCTTGCGCTGGGCAGTATCGCGAGACAAGCCGGTTTATTGCATATACATACACAGCAATTGTGTTGATGATGAGTGGAGTTTGGGCGGAGCATCGAAATGGTGGTTACATCATTCTCTGCAGGCATTGGCCATCTCTCTGGAAGCTGTCGATAGCAGACTGCATTTATTCACAGGTGATCCCGAGAAAAAGATAGAACAAATAGTTAAGGACACAGGTGCAACAGCCATTGCATGGAACCGACGCTATGAGCCAGAGTCCATAAATCTCGACAAGAAACTTAAAGCGCGCTTCACAAGCATTGGCCTCGAAGTACACTCCGCTCCTGGCAACCTGTCGCACGAACCGTGGCAGGTACAAAGAGAAGGCAAATATCCGTACCGGGTGTTCACTGCCTATTGGCGGGCATCACTGAAACACCCAAGTCTGCCAGTGACACCCACTGTAAAAAAAATTCCCCAAAGCACTAAGAGTCATAAGATCAAAGGCGAATGCACACTGGACGAACTGGATTTACTGCCAGTCTTGCCATGGGCTGCGAAATTTCCGGATCACTGGCAACCAGGCGAGAAAGGTGCAGCTGCCAACTTGCGGTCATTATTAAAGAATCGAATTTCAAGTTACGACACAGATCGCGACATACCAGCAAGCCCCGGTACCTCTCGACTTTCCCCACACCTGGCGTTTGGCGAAATTTCACCTAGACAAATCAACGCCGCGGTTGCCAGAAAGATAAACAACAAAACATTAGCGGCGGACGACAACGTAGAGACTTTTCTTAAAGAAATTGGCTGGCGCGAATTCGCCTATCACCTGCTGTACAACTTTCCACACACTGTTGATGAACCTTTGGACAAACGGTTTAGCAAATTTCCATGGAAGAAGATCAAACCCGACACTCTCAGAGCCTGGCAGCAGGGTAATACTGGAATCCCGCTGGTAGACGCGGGTATGCGACAGCTATGGCAAACCGGATGGATGCACAATCGCGTTCGCATGGTGGTCGGGTCACTGCTGATAAAGAATATCGGCTATCACTGGCAGGAAGGTGCGCGATGGTTTTGGGATACTCTGGTCGATGCCGATCTGGCCAGTAACACCATGGGCTGGCAATGGGTAGCAGGCAGCGGTGCAGATGCAGCACCCTACTTCCGGGTATTCAACCCGATACGGCAAGGCGAGCGATTCGATCCTGCAGGTGAATATATACGGCAATGGGTTCCGGAAATTTCAGGTTTACCAAACAAGCACATTCACAGCCCATGGACTGCCAGTCCGACAGAGCTTGAGCAAGCGGCTATAATCTTAGGCGTTACCTACCCACATCCTTTAGTCGACCTGAAAACAACAAGGGTAGAAGCACTTGATCGCTTTGCAAAAATTAAAGCGGCAGTTAAGTAGCACCCACTAAGCAGAAAGACGCAAGGACAATCAAATTGCCAGAGTTAGTCAATAATCCCGTACTTATTAACAGCTACGAACCAGAGCCGGATTCATTATCTGGCAAGACTTTACTAATTACAGGAGCTGCCGGCGGGCTTGGCAGCGCTATCGCACGAGAAGCTGCAACACTCGGTGCGGAATTGGTATTGCTGGACAACAATCAGAGCAAACTCAATCAGCTGCACGATGAACTCGAAGCAGCACATGGCAAGCAGCCTGGGCTGTATCCGTTAGATTTACGCGGTGCTAACACAGATGACTACAAGCAATTGGCAGCCACCATAGAAGATGTCTTCAAAGGGCTGAACGGAATGGTTCACACAGCTGCAACACTAGGCCAGATCAGTCCCATCGACCATATGGATGCGAAGATGTGGCAGGAGACATTCACCACTAATCTGCACGCACCGATTTTACTGACACAAGCGCTGCTGCCACTAATGAAAACTACTGGCAATGGCAGCATCATCTTCACCACTGACCGTAAAAACTCCGCTTACTGGGGTGCATATGGAATAAGCAAGACTTCAATTGTGGCGGCAATGCGAATCATTGCTGACGAGCTGGATACTTCAGCCGACTCTGGCAACAGTATTTCTGTGAACTGCAATGCGATTAACCCGGGACCAATGCGAACAAACCTGAGAAGTTCGGCTTATCCAGGTGAAGACCCCAATTCAATCGCACCACCACAAGACAAAGTCGCAGCCTATCTCTATCTGTTAAGTGATAAGGGCAAATCAACCAATGGTGTACATATAGAACTATAGGGTGTATCACAGTAGCTGTTTACTGCACAACTTGTGGTCCGCCAGGCTAGGTCTTGCTCCATACCGCATATTCATTGCCACACGGATCGCTAAAGTG
>CAYPDN010000235.1:0-6291 GCA_964409445.1 uncultured Granulosicoccaceae bacterium | reverse complement strand
TGTTACTGAGATTCGAACTACCAGTCCCGAACAAGCTGCCACTGGCTACGCGAATGCCGATTGAATTGTCGCCTCGTACACCAACTGTCGCACCAGACACTCCAGCAGCTCTGAGATCTTCATCAATGACCGCCGCAACACCCTCTGCGCGCTGTCGCGCCTTAAGCAAAGCTTCCTCAGAGGATATTTTCACTGCCATCAGTTCATCGATCTTACTGCGCGCATTACCCAGTTGACCTTCAGCATCGCCGAGTTGACTGCGTAGCGCATCAAGCTCGCTTTGTGCTGCATCGCGAGATGATCCGAGCGTCGCAAGTTGACCGTTAAGCTCTTCCATTCTTGCAGCTATACCGGACACTTCGCCTTCAAGCATTTGTGACTTCTTGCCATTGGCATCACGTGCTTCAACGGCTGCCGCCAGTTCCGCTTGCAGAGCAGTCTTTTGATCTTCAAGTCCTGCAAGTTGCGCACGAAGACCGTCCGCATCACCTGCAGCTTTTGCCGAAGCAGTACGTTCCGCTTCAAGCTGCTCAAGCAGATAGTCTCTCTCCTTAACAACAGTGTCGCGTTGTGACGTTAGCGCTTCTGAAGATGTTTTCAATTCAGCAAGTTCAGCTTCCAGACCTTCTTTGTCGTTCGTCACTGCTAACTTCTGACCATTGAGATCATTAATCGCGGCTTCCAGATCCGCAAGCTTCGCACTGGAAGCAGCTTCACTTTCAGTCATTGACGCCTTAAGACTATCGCGTTCACTTGTGATTGAATCTCGTGCAAGCTGCATGTCAGCTAACTGTCGATCGAGCTCAGCAATTTTAGACTCAGCTTCACTTTTGCCTGCGTTTGCAGTATCAACATCTGTCATCAAAGCGGAGATGTTCTCCTGCAACTTACCTCTTTGTGCCTTCAACGCTTCCAGAGACTCGGCACCGTCGGCGTTTTGTTTCTCAAGATCACTGCGTTCGACTGTCAATTTTTCAATTTGGCCGTTCAGATCACCAATCTGACCTTCGAGCGTTTTGATTTTGTCAGAGCTTTCGCCCTTCAACGCGTTCAAAGCACCGGTGATGCCGTCTCGCTCAGTGGTTAGTGCTGCAAGCTGCGACTGGAATCCAGCAGTTGCATTCGCATTATCTGCTTCAAGCGTCTGCTTCTGTGAATTCAGCTCATCCATCTGAGCCATTAGATCATCCCGCTTTGCAGTCAGATCTGAAACGTTGGTATCAAGGTCTGAAACCTGTGATTCCAGCATGCTGATCTTCTCAACTTTAGCAGCGTCCTCAGCGTTCAGGCCTTCTATCTTACCCAGCAGATTGTCACGCTCTGTTGTCAGAGTTCCAACCTCGCCGTTGAGCGATTCGATTTCACCCTCAAGAGCCGTCACCTTGTCACCACTGGACAGGCGCAGCTGATCCAGCTGGCTGGAAAAGCTATCTCTGGAAGACATCAAGCCTGCAACCTCTGTGGCGCTCGAGTCTTTAACCTGGCTCAGCTCGCCTTCGAGCGCGCTTTTCTGCTCAAGTAAAGAATCCCTCGAGGCCGTCAGATCGGCGACTTCTGTATTAAGAGACTCGATTTGACCCTCAAGCTCACCTACCTTGCCGTCACTGGAAACCTTTAACTCATCAAGCTGGCCGGAAATACCATCACGCTCTGACATCAAGCCCGCAATCTCCGTGGCACTGGCGTCTTTAGTTTCACCCAATTCAGTTTCGAGCGCGCCTTTCTGCTCAAGTAGTGAATCGCGAGCCGCTGTCAAATCATCAACTTCTGTAGTAAGTGACGCGACCTGACCTTCAAGTTCACCTACCTTCCCGTCACTGGAAATCTTTAACTCATCAAGCTGGCCGGAAATACCATCACGTTGGGACAGTAACCCGTCAATCACATTTGAACTTGACTCCCGCAAACCGGTTAGCTCACCTTCCAATCCGGCTTTCTCTTCAAGCAGTACATCGCGAGCCGCAGTCAAATCTTCAACTTCTGTATTCAGCGATGCCACCTGACCCTCAAGCTCGCCCACCTTGCCGTCACTGGAAAGCTTCAGCGCGTCCAGCTGGCCGGAAATTCCATCGCGTGAGGACATCAGCCCCGCAATCTCATTTGAGCTCGTCTCTTTCAAACCTGCAAGATCATCTTCAAGCCCCGCTTTCTGCTCCAGCAGCACATCGCGTGCTGCGGTCAAATCACTAACTTCTGTTGTCAGTGATTCCACCTGACCTTCCAGACCTGCAACCTGTTCTTCACTTTGTGCTTTACTGGTCGCCAGTTCTCCGTCAATCGCAGACAACTTACCTTCAAGTTCTGTGCGCTCCGAGTTCAGGTATTCCACCTGGTTAGTCAGTGTCGTAACCTGAGTGTTTAGTTCTGCAGTGCCTTCTTCAGATGAAATCTTAAACGCATCCATCTCTGCCGCCAGCGCGCCTTTCTCTGAATCGAGTGATGCAAGGTCTGTCTCAAGCGTTGCCACTTTTTCAGTCAGCTGATCACGCTCTGCAGCAAGCGCTTCTATCTCTGCTTTTTTGGCAGCAATTTCGGTATCCAGCACCTCTTTTTCACTGACGAGATCGGTGGCCTGCTGAGCCAGCTCGGCATTTTTACCAGTCAGCTCCTCATTTTGAGATTTAAATGCAGCAACTGATCCTGCAACTTTGGAAAGCTCGGATTCAAGCCCATTAATTTTCGCCTGCGATGACGCCTCTAACCCTGCATAAGACTGGTTGAGCTTGTTAAAAGCCGCCAACCCTTCCGATTCACTAAGGGAATTCACTTCCGCGGTTAGCTGATCACGCTCTGAACCCAAAGTATCGAGCTTCGCAAGCAACTCATCACGTTCCGTTTTTACTGCATCATGCTCGGTAACAAGATTTCCAGACCGTGCGTCTATTTCATCAACACGTACCTGCAAAGCATCTCGCGCGGCTGTTAGCTCACCGATTTCAGCCTGAAACCCTGCCGCTGCATCAGTGCCTTCCTCGCTCTTCGAACGCAGCGCTGTAATTTCTTCAACAGATGCAGCTTTCACTGCTTCAAGCTCAGCAATAGCCGCAGTTTGCTCATCAATTTTGGCCTGTAAATCGGAAGCTTCGGAAAGCGCTAATTCCTGCTCTGCCTGTTTAGCTTCGAGTGCTTCAACTTTAGCCTGCCACTCTGCTACTACGGCCTCCTGCTCACCTGAAGCTGACTTGAGCTTCGCAATCTCGGATTCATAGCCTGTGATCTTGTTATTGGAAGACTCAAGATCCAGCTTGGCCGTTTCATACGACGCTTCGGTTTGCTTGAGACTGGCAATTTCGTTGTTGGTGCTGCACTGCTTTAAACCTGAGCCAAGGCCAAGGAGTGCGATCAATCCGGCAGCACCATACTTTACAGATTTACGCAGATTGTTCTCATCTGGCAGCAGGTGACGGTCCCGGATGTCTTCATTATATGCGGCATGACCATCACGACGATTATCGTTATCAACCATGAAAAAATTCCCCTTTTATTACGAGTGATATCTTAAATTCTGGATTTTCGCGGAGTGGCCCGGGTAGTCTTACGGTGACCCGGACAAGCAAACCTTTCATTGCCGTCATTATAACCCTATGGGCAGGCATCCCGGCCATAAGAATCAGGTCAAATATGGTTAAAACCACCCATAAAAGCGATCCGCTACAGTCACTTGGCAACTACCTGTCGTACCCGGAATTTCTGCGCAGAGGCACGACTTTGCGGATATTTCGCCAGCAATGCGTCAAGCCGCTTCCGAAGCCCTGATGGATGAACCTCTTCGCCGAGAAATGCACCAACGCAGTTTCCATAGGTTGGCAGCGTGAATCCATAGCGACAATCGACAGATTTTCCGATGGCAGCCAGATACGCTGAGCCGCAGGCACGAAGCTGAGCAGGGTCCTCAAAATTGATAATCAGGGCTCCTCCGGGCCGGAGCAGTTTGCGCAGTGAGCGGAACCACTGCTCAGATGCTTCGGCGACCCGCACGGCCTCGCCGTCCTTTTCAGTAAAAAGATCTTCTATGATCAGGTCGAATTCCGGCCCACGGTAAGACTCAATCCATTGGATGGCGTCCGCCTGCTGCAACTCAACGTTAGACTGATTAACACCGAAATAATCTCTCGCAACTTTTATATGCGTCCCATCAAGCTCAACCCCTACCACCTGCTCCACCGATAAAAAAGACAGATATTGACGAATTACTGCACCACCACCGACTCCAAGCAGCAATATCCTTTTGACTGAGTCGGCAGGTAAAAACAACGCAGGTAGAAATAAAAGATCCCACACTCCGCCAGACAAAGGTCTTTTATCGTTCCACTGACTATGAAAAACCTTGTTCTTATACAGCCGAACAGATCGGCCGGCCGATCTGACCTGATAGTGATCATCACCTGAACTGCTTTGCCAGACTATAGCCACGTCAAATTGTCCAAACCAGAATCGTCCCGATCAAAAGGACGAGTACCGGGCTTATAAATTCAAAATATTTTGTATCAATGAACATACTTCAGTTACTCAACCTGGCGCACAACTGCTACTATCTCACAACTCCATCCCCGAGTTATCCGTGAACATCCACCTCCGTGCACTTGGCTGCAGACTCAACGAAGCAGAACTGGAAAGTTGGGCGCTCGAGTTTCGCGCCGCGGGACACACGCTTGTAAATGAAGCAGGCGACGCGGATGTAACCGTAGTCAACACCTGTGCAGTCACACGAGAGGCGGTAAGAAAATCGCGCAAACTGATTAATCGACTGCGACGCGAAAGCCCATACGGCAAGCTTGTTGTCAGCGGTTGTGCCGTGTCTACTGGTGAGGCAGGCACGGCAACAGATCTCGGTATTGATTTACTAATCGATAACAGCAAAAAGAAAGAGCTTGTTAAAACCGTTACCGACACCTTGCCTGTAAGCATTATGCCGGAAGGGGCAACACTGCCAGCAGAATCAGCATTGTTCGCACGCAATCGCCAGCGCGCTTTCATAAAAATACAGGACGGCTGCCGCTATCGCTGCACTTATTGCATTGTGACGATGGCACGCGGTGAAGAACAAAGTCGGCCAATGAACGACATCATTGATGAAATCAATCAACTGCATCAACAAGGTATACAGGAAATTGTTTTAACCGGCGTACACGTCGGTGGCTATGGATCTGATCTTCAAAGCAATCTCACAGCACTTGTGCAGCAAATTCTAAAGTCCACAGATATACCACGGGTTCGGTTTGCATCCGTAGAACCATGGGATCTCGGTGATAACTTTTTTACGCTTTTTGAAAACCCGCGACTGATGCCGCATATGCATCTGCCTTTGCAAAGCGGATCTGATGCAGTGCTCAGGCGTATGGCGCGACGCTGCAGAACTTCTGAATTTGCATCACTGGTGAATCAGGCAAGATCATCAGTGCCAGGGTTTAACGTAACCACCGATATAATCGTCGGCTTTCCCGGTGAATCAGATGAACAGTGGCGCGAGACTATGGAGTTCGTCGAGACAACCGGTTTCGGACATATACACGTCTTTAGCTTTTCACCACGCGAGGGTACAAAAGCCGCCACCATGCAGGAGCCAGTTGCCGAAGCGGTAAAGAAAAAACGCAGCGCTGAATTGCGTGAACTTGCCAGCAGGCTGCGACGTGATTTCATTCAGCAACAGCTGCATACAAGTGCAACGGTTCTGTGGGAAGGTCGCCCGACGGATACAGAAGCATCGCAGGTATTTGGTTATACAGAAAACTATACCCGCGTCTGTACCGATTCTAAAACTGCACCTGAAGCAGGCGGTGTGGCAGCCTGTAAGTTAGTCGAGGTTGAGTCACAGGGCCGGTTTGCAATAGTAGAACTGGTTTAAATCTAAAGTACCGCACCGTGACAAACCCACGGGCCAAGAGGTACGAAGAGCAAGTGTTAAGTCAGAAAGAAACTTAGCGCTGCAGAACTTCTACCCGGACAACGAGTCCCACAAACCGTAGCATCAAATCACACTTCAAAAAGTGTGTAGTAGAACCTGTGTGATTTCTACAATTCCACCCGAGCTAGGTCTATACTTACTCTACATATTATAGCCACTAATAAAGCACCGCGCAGCAGCCGGCTTTCTGGCAGACAAGTCTGAATCCGCCTATCGCTTCAATAATCAAGAGATCAACATGTCAGAACTTCAGGACACCGACCCACAAGAGACCCGTGAATGGCTCGATGCATTAGATGCGGTCATCGAGCATGAGGGACCCGAGCGTGCACACTACATTCTCGAAGCACTCATAGATCAATCCCGCCGCTCCGGCACTAATCTGC
>CAYPDN010000234.1:0-6345 GCA_964409445.1 uncultured Granulosicoccaceae bacterium | reverse complement strand
GACCTCACCCCAACTATGTTCCAGACCTGTAGTTTTGCGGGACACTGCAATCATCTATTGGCTTGGGGCGTTACCGTAATATGAAGATACGACAAAACGGCGCTGCCTTGAATAAACTACTCATCGCCATCGCAGTAGTTGGCTTGCTTTCTATTCTGATTTTGTTATTACCCAAAGGATTTAAGGGAGATCTCTCACTGATCGGGAATGGCAACTTCAGTGCTGTACTAATATTCGATAAAAACCTCGTTGGCACGTCTCAGATGATGGAATTGCTCAATGATGTCAGATCTGATTACGAAGATCAGGTGCAGTTTCTGGCGGTAGATGTTGCAACACCAACCGGACAAAGCTTCATAAGAAATGAGCGTGTCGGCATTCTTGACCTGCTGATATTCGGGCAGAGTGGTACCAGACAGGAAGTCATCAGTGGTGGACTGAATGAAACACAATTGCGATCCCTTCTGGACCGCGTTCTGGGCCGGTAAACGGAACAGCACTAAGGATCAGGTCTTGCAAATGCCACATCATGATAGGTGAACCGAACTAACCCAACCCTTGCTTTTGTCTTCTATGTATTGCAATACTGCCTGAGTGACGTCAACCGTCTTTGCGTTACCACCTAAATCTGTCGTGATGACGCGAGCTGCCAGTGTCCGATCTACCGCTTCTTCGATAGCGCGGGCCGTCTGTTCCGGCCAACCTTTGCGCTTCAACTAGCAGCTCCTGCAAAAGTGTCAAAAGCGAAATTGATATTTAAGCAACATAAAAGAACATCAGACCATCGTCAGGTGACCAGACCGCGCCAATTACATCATCTGTATTCATCAAACGCCAACGTTCCCGTACCTCGTAGATATCTACAGAGTTAGCGCGAACACCATAAAGATGCGCCAGTGACTCTTGTCGGCGAATGTGGGTAAGTCGATTATCGTTAGTTGCAATAGACAGTGAGCCTTTGCTAATCCAACCAGCTGCTTACCCGGTTTCTTTTTCCAGTTCACTATACAGATCGATAGAGTAGCGAATCAGGTCTGTTAGATTGCGAGTGGAACGCAACGCACGTACCTGTGCTGCTGAGTGCCATGTGGTTCCTGAGGTGACCTGGTTACGTTCCAACAGTATTGCATCTGATATCCCGGATTTGGCTAAATGATAAAGCGTTGAGCAACCCATTATTCCGCCACCAATGACGACTACAGAGGCGTGTTCCGGGGGCTTGTCAAGTTCCTGGTTCATAAATGCAAGATATCGTTTAACAGTGCCTGATCGTACAGACAGGGAGGCGCTGATTGAAACAAAAACGCTATCTAAACATTAACACAGAGGGGCTAAATTTGTTATATTCGAGTTAACAGCGATAGTGCTGTTCAGTTGCATTAACTGTTATCGCGCGTACTTAATGCTGCGATTTATCAATCGGAGGAAGTTTCAATGAATTCAAAAGTTATCGCTCTATCCACCACACTGGCGGCTTCAATGCTTAGTGCCACTACAGCATACGCTGCCGAGTGCTCTAACGATGTATGGAATAAAGTTATGGAACGCGGCAAAGTTGTCGTGGGTGTTAAGGCTGACTATAAACCATGGGGCTACAGAGACAGTGATGGCAGCATTGTTGGTATGGAGATTGATTTTGCCCAGGCCGCAGCAGATGCAATGGGCGTTGAACTCGAAACTGTGGCAGTCCAGTCGTCCAATAGAATGCAGTTTTTAGAGCAGGGCAAAATCGACATGATGATCGCTACCATGTCCGACCGTGCAGACAGACGTGAGATTGTTGGTATTGTACAGCCTAACTACTACACCTCTGGCACCAACATCATGGCACCAAAAGCATTAGGTTTTAAAAAATGGGAAGACTTGAGTGGCAAACCCGTATGCGGCAAGCAGGGCGCGTTTTACAATCAGGTAGTAACAGAGCGCTATGGGGTAGAAGTAGTAGCATTCACAGGCAACGCAGAAGCAAAGCAGGCTTTGCGTGATAAGAAGTGTGTTGCCTGGGTATATGACGACTCCTCTATTGGTTCTGATCTTTCATCCGGAGAGTTCGATCAGTTTGAAATGCCACTGGAGTCTGAGGATGACAATCCCTGGGGTATGGCAGTACCACTTGCCGAGAAAGATTGTGTCTTCGGCAATTTTATGTCCGGGCTTACTTTTAACATGCATCAGTCAGGTCAGCTTATAGAGCTTGAGAAAAAATGGGGCATCCAACCCACTAAGTACCTCACTGACAAGCAAGCCGAATACGGTGACTGGTTAGCTAAATAAATAGTACGGTCATCAGGTAAAGCATTAGGGGGTCTTTCAGACCCCCTTTTGTTTTCAGCGCTATGCTTGAACTATTCACAGAGTTTTTTCGACAATTTGCAGAAGACCACCCACGGTGGAACTTCATATTCTTCTATGAGCCCAGACAATGGGCAAGCATAGTCAAAGGATTGAAGTACACGCTTTGGCTCTCAATAGCCTGCGTTATATTCTCAGTGATCATTGGCGTGGTGGGCGCATGGTTGCAGAACTCACCATCTCGCTTCATTCGTAGCTGTGTGCAGGGGTATATACAGTTTTTTCGTAATACACCCCCGTTTGTACAGCTTTTATTTTTCTACTTCGCACTCGGGCAGTTTACTCCGGCCGTGACTGGTCCGGACGGATGGACTGAAATACCGATTATCTCTAATGTTGGTTGGGCAATTATTTCACTGTCGTTTTTTGCAGGTGCATTTAATGTTGAAATATTCAGAAGTGGTATCGAAGCTGTACCAGAATCAACTCAGGAAGCTGCAAGTTCACTCGGTTTTTCAAGGTTTCAAACCTACACAGAAGTGGTATTGCCATTAGCGTTTAGAGTATCCCTGCCTGCGTTAAACAACAACCTGGTCAATCTTGTTAAAACGACTACCCAGGCGATTGGTATAGCAGTACCGGAATTACTGTACCAGTGCGTCACTATCTGGAACGATTATCCAAGTGCGATGTACCCGACTATGCTGCTGCTGTTTGTAACTTTCATAGCATTGGTTGGGATACTCGTCTTTGGCATGCATCGATGGGAACGCGCACTCAAAATACCTGGCTACGGGCATTAGGATGCGGAGACAAATTCCAGGTTTTAACTCGCAATCGACCACAGATTTGCCTGTGCTGAAGCCATTTAAATTACGGCCATCAGCGCACTCAACCGGTTTGCATTTTTCACATTGGCTGGTATCGATACCAGCATGGTTTTGGCTTTTGCTGTGCGCTAGTGTTCTGGTTTGGCCAGCAGTTGCCGCGGCAGCCACCGAATACACAATGAAGCAGGCATTCGCAGCACTTTATAAGTGGATACCGTTTATCGTTACCGGTGGTTTTTTGTTCAATATACTAATTTCGTTTTTTGCAATGCTAATTGGAACCGTAGCGGGCGTCGTGTTGGGGTTGATGCAGATATCACCAACTGCATTTATTCGCTGGCCAGCGAAGATAATTACTCAGACCTTTAGAAACTCACCATGGTTAGTGCTTCTGTACATTGTGCTACTGGCTCTGCCGTTTGAGATTGAGTTAGCGGGAAAGATCATCCGTATACCAGACTGGATGAAAGCTGTCTTTGGTTTATGTCTTCCGATCATGGCTAATATCGCTGAAGTGGTCAGAGGTGCTGTTAATTCCGTGCCCAGTGGTCAATGGGAGGCCGCGGAGTCTCTTGCGTATACGCGGCAACAAACACTATGGCAGGTAATCTTGCCCCAATGCTTTAAACGTATGATTCCGCCGTGGATGAATTGGTATGCGATTTTAACAATGGCGACACCACTGTGTTCGTTACTGGGAGTAGAAGAACTCATCACATTAAGTCGTCAGGCTATTGAGGCAGAAAATAACCGACCAGAATTGTTAGTACCATTTTATGGCTTTGCACTGCTTATATTTTTCGCTTATTGCTACCCCATTGCACGCGCAACGATTGCATTAGAGCGCCGCTATGCGGTGAAACTCTAGGAGAAACTATGTCGAAACAGTCGCCCCAAACCTCGCCTGGTAATTCCTGGACTCCAGATCAGCCTATCGTCTCAATCAAAGAGGTGCACAAATCTTTCGGTGACCTGGAGGTTCTTAAAGGTGTTAGCTTCGATGTCATGAAAGGCGAGGTGATTTGCATTATCGGGCCTTCGGGTTCCGGCAAATCCACCTTGATTCGTTGCATCAATGCACTGAACGACATCAATTCCGGTTCGATAACAGTGGAGGGTCAGGAAGTACATGATCCTAAGTTAAACCAGCTGGAGCTGAGAAAGAAAGTCGGTATGGTCTTTCAGCAATATAATCTTTTTCCCCACAAAACTGCGCTGCAGAACGTGATGATGGCACCCATTAAAGTGCTTAAAGAAAATCGTACCGAAGTTGAAAAAAGAGCGCGTGCGTTGATGAAGCAAGTCAACCTGGAGGGCAAGGAAGACAGCTATCCGGGTGAACTCTCGGGCGGCCAGCAACAACGGGTAGCCATAGCGAGATCACTGGCAATGAATCCGGATGTGATGTTATTTGATGAAGTAACAGCGGCGCTTGACCCCGAAACAGTGAAAGAAGTACTGGTCGCTATTAAAGATCTCGCACAATCCGGGATGACCTGCATACTGGTTACCCATGAAATGGGATTTGCTCGTGAGATAGCGGATCATATCTATTTCACCGACAGAGGCATTATCGTGGAGCATGGTCCTCCTGCGACGTTCTTTACAGAAGCCTCCGATCCGAGAACCCGGGAATTTCTCAGTCAGATTCTCTAGCAGGCCGTGCTGACGCGTTCGTTACTATCGACTTGCATCCAGCGTAGCATTTCTTCCTTTTTACTGTACCTTTCAACTGATAGCGACGTAGACAGGCGCCCTACAAGAACTCATAAGCTTTAAGGTTGACAAGATGCGTTACCGTTGCGTACTGTTGGATCAGCAAAATACCACCAAACAAAGAGAAAAAAAATGCCCAAACTTACCGGAAAATGCCTTTGCGGTGACATCTCGTTCGAAGCTGATGGTGATGTACCGGTCATGGCGAATTGCCACTGCACTGCATGCCGCCAATCCACCGGTAGCGCTTATGCCACACTGATGTTTATGAAAGAGGGGGAGGTGAACGTCAGCGGCACACCGAAAACCTTTCAACACAGCTCAGATGCTGGCAATACAATGACCAAGCATTTCTGCGGCACCTGTGGCACACCACTGTTCACGCAGAACTCTGCCCGCGAAGGCATGCTTGGCTTACGTGCCGGTCTTATCAACGAACATGAAGAGTTCGCTCCGAAAGTGAATGTCTACACATCGAGTAAGATGAACGCGACCGTCCTTGACGACGGACTTCCCGCCTTCGAGAAGATGCCAGGCTAGGCTTGCGTCAATTCATGTGCCTCCCAGTAAAAATATACACAAAAACAGCCTCTAACTAATTGATTCTATTAAGCAGTTACTTTCACAGAAATAAAGTTGGACATACTCAGCAGGAGTAAAGTTGTACACATTAGTGAGATTCACGGTAGAGATTCATAAAGTAGAACATCTAGTAAAAAGGCATCGGTGGATGCGCGCTCAAACTTTTCAAATCTGGTGATTTTATGGATTTATGGCGCTCGGGAAGTAACAAGAACTTGGAAATCCAATGCCTGTCCCGTTACTTGGCCTTGGTTTTTCAAATGAAGATGTCTCCAGAAGTATGACGGAGGAGCTAATAGGACTGGGTTACAGGAATATCGCTTTTCTGTGTGAGACAAACGATGAATGGACACGCGGATCAGCTCGACGGGCCGGGTTCAAAAAGGCAATGGAGAATGCCGGACTCTCGCCACACAGATTGATTCGTTTCGGTACACCGCCTGTGTCCATCAAAGATGGCCACTTTGTCGGCAGCAATCTGTATCAGCACTACGATGATATTGACTGTGTATTCTGTGTATCAGATGCACCAGCATTCGGTGTTATCTCAGGCCTTAAAGAAAATGGAATCAAAGTACCCGATGATATTGGTGTGGCAGGCTTTGGAGACTTTGAAGTCTCCCGCTATTCGACGCCTTCTATATCAACAGTGAAATTCGATGCAGCAGAACTGGGCCGAGTCGCGGCGGATCTAATCGTAAAACTGATAGACCCGGAGCAATCGTCTCAATCACTATCCAAACGGTTTGAAATTACCGTCTCAAATTGCATGCGTGAAAGTACGCGTGCACAGTAGCAATCGGTGGAAAATAGCGACAGCGAAGATTTGTCGATACTCAAATTGGAAAGGGTAGTGGTTTGATTTGCATAGGTATCTCCCGGAAAGGCAGCAATACATCTTACTCTTTCTACAACAGGATTTATT
>CAYPDN010000233.1:0-6346 GCA_964409445.1 uncultured Granulosicoccaceae bacterium | reverse complement strand
ATTGCGCTTTGATTGCCAGAGCGGAATACATCAATCTCTATGCTGCTGCGGCCATTAAAAGCCTGAGCCAATGAATTTTCATCAAAGCCGTCGTTGATTTGTGCGAGTTCTGCAAGTGTTACTCGGGTGCCGTCGGCAGAACTAATAACGGGAATGCGGGCGAAGTCTTCGACTGTTCTGCCTTGTCCTTCTGTGCGTATCAGCACTTCGCCGCCGGCGGTTTTAATTGCGCCTGCAGATTGGTTGAGTGATGAATTGCTGATGGCTGTTGCGACATCTGCAAAGGTTAGCCCGTATTCGATCAGTGTTTTTTCACTGACTTCAATAGCCAGTTCAAAATCGCGTACACCGGACAAGGTTACCTGGCTGACATTAGGTAGTGCTTCGAGATCATCGCGTACTCTATTGGCCAGTGTGCGCAAGTCTCTTTCCGCGAGAGGTCCTGCAATAACTACGCTAATGACTTCACGTGTTCTGGCAATTGTGTAGACCGACGGGTTATCAGCATC
Source organism: uncultured Granulosicoccaceae bacterium (assembly GCA_964409445.1). Classification (GTDB taxonomy): domain Bacteria; phylum Pseudomonadota; class Gammaproteobacteria; order Granulosicoccales; family Granulosicoccaceae. Next base: position 5,837 of record CAYPDN010000233.1, on the reverse strand, counting down.
TGTTGGAAACGTACTGATTTGATCAACCCGTTGCTTGACGTCGTTCAGTACATCGTCGACGTTGGCTCTTGAGTCTACGTCAATACGCACGGTGCCGAGATCTTCTGCAGCGGTTGACGTGATTGATTTTATATCTGTTAAATCCTGTACTGCTTCCTCTATTTTTATATTGATAGACTCTTCTACTTCTGTCGGTGATGCACCGCGAAATGGCACACGGACAGTGATAGAGTCGAGTTCAAAAGAGGGAAATACTTCAAGTGGTATCCTGTTGTTCAAAGAAAACAGGCCCCACACTACGATGCCAACCATTAAAATGTTGGCAGCAACTCCGTTGCGGGTAAACCAGCTTATTAATGAATGCATTGCACAGTATCTCGGCTTGCAGGGGTGGTGGGTGCCTGCATTTTATTTGGCTGTCTTAGCGATATGCTGTTTTAGCCATTCTGGTACTTCTTCCCCGGCGGCGATACGTTCTTTTATTTTTTCTACAGCCTGTGGTGGTAAGTCTTCACCGGCATCAACCATTTTTTTGAACCGCTGCATGCGATCACTTTGATCACCGCCGCCAGAGGGCTTGCCACGCTGTTCCTGCTGTGGAGCGATTCCGTCAATGGTGGCTTTCACTCTGGTGCCGTTGGTGATACTGCCAAGTGAGGTGATATTTAAAATGTCGCCTGCTTCAAGCCCTGAGCTGATTACTGCAACTTCTGCATCTTTCCATGCAACTACCACATCACGGCTTTGCAGGGTGCCGATATCGTCAACTAACAGTACGCTTTTGTCTTCGCGCAACGCAGATCTTGGTATAACAAAAACATTATCGAGCGTTAAGCCTGTGACCTCAGCTTCGACAAACTGGCCAAAGTCCAGAGGGATCGCAAGCGAGTAGGGGTTATCGACACGTGCGACCGCATAATACTGCCTGCTGCTTGCGTCGATGCCTTCGGTGCGTTCCATCGTCGCGGTCCATTGATTGTCTGAACCACCGGATTCCTTCAGCTGTATTGATTGCCTTTTTGCGATTGCACCATTCATATCTACAAACTTCATTTGATTGCTGGTGAATGGCAGGCGGATTTCAGCGCTGCCTGTTGTGTAAGTTTGAGCCAGTGCAGAACCCGGATTAACGTACTGACCCAGTGAAACCTGAGTTGATCGAACCCGGCCATCGTACATAGCTGTGATGTTAGTGCGCTCGAGATCGAGTTGGGCTCGCTGTACCTGCCCCTCGGCACCTTCAAGGTTGGCACGAGCGGATGCAAGCTGAGGTTTGCGCAAAGTCAAAGCCGATGGCGTACCTTTGCGACCCAGTTTTTTCCAGTCACCCGCAGCCTGGTCTGCACGGGCCTGTTCTTCCGCAAGCAGTGCTCTTGCCTGCGCTAAATTGGCACGTGCCAGCGTCAGTGCAATTTCGTAATCTCGCGGATCGACTTTGGCCAGCACTTCGCCTTTGCGGAAGCTGCCACCAATGACAAACTTTTCCGATACTTCAGTGATGCTGCCAGCCACCTGGGCCACCAGTGAACCTTCAACCGCGGGGCTGACCTCGCCCTGTGTTTTCAGCGTTACCGTGTAGCTTTGCGGCGCAAGCCTCGTTGCTTCAACCGCTGTGGAAGTTTTGAATTGCGGTCGGGTCTTTGGTTCCGGACGATTGGCGATAACAGTTTTTGCAGCCAAAACGCAAAGCACCACAACTAGCACGGGCAGTAGGATTTTCAGTAAAAGTCTCATTGGCTGGTTTGGTGTTACCGTTTCAGATAGACATAGTATAGAAGTGTCTGAGAGCCCCTGTCGTGAAATTAGTTCGTTACATCGGGCAGAATATTTGTCTGTTCGTGAACAGATGGTGGACGGATATGTGAGCCGGGATTGGACAACACAACCCCACGGGAAGCCTATCTCACCGAAGCAGAACTGTAGCGGTCAAATGTGCAAGAAATTCGAAACGTAGTGCAGTGCCAGCTGCAATGGATTGGTTATGAACTACGCTTAATCGGTTACCACAACGAATCCGCCGAAATGAAAGCCCATAGTTTTCGAGTTAATTTTATCAGTCTGGCAATTGCCGTTAGCCTGTCCGCATGCGGTGGTGCTTCCGGTGGTGACGCAGAGGATATCGCAACTGATGAATTTACCGCGCTGGATGATCCGCAATTGGCAGACAGCATCCAGCAGGATGATGAGTTTGTCTGTGCTGCGGAAATAGATATCGCGGAATTTTTTCTGACCGAAGTTGATCGGCAGTGGTCCTGTCAGATTACCTCCTTTGCGGGTATCCGCTTCGACGAGCTCTTTTTCGACCGTAGCGGTTCTGCAATATCTGCAACTGATGGTATCTGGTACTGGAACCGGAATCTTCCAGGTGATGAAGTAAACTTAGCGTCACCGAATCTGCCTTCTATGCTGATGTCGGAGATTAGCTCTTCAAACACGGTATTGATGTTCAACACCGTAACCTCTGCAGGAGAGGAGCAGTCATTTGATTGTGTATTGGTGCCGCGCGAAATTAGTAGCTAAATCAGCTTTATTTTTACAGCGGTTTGTTACCCAGAATCATGTCTGATGCTTTTTCGGCGATCATAATAGTTGGGGCATTGGTATTGCCGGAAACTATCTCTGGCATTATCGACGCATCAACCACCCGTAGTTTGTCGATACCATGTACCTTTAGCTGATCGTCTACAACGGCACTGGCATCACTACCCATCTTGCAGGTGCCGGCAGGGTGATAGATAGTCTGGCTGTACTTGCGTACGGCTTCCTCGAGCTCTGCTTCTGATTGATACTGATAACCCGGCACGTATTCATCGAGAATATAAGGTTCCATAGAAGGTGCGGATGTAATCTTTCGTGCGACCTTCAAGCCATTCACCGCAGTTCTGAGATCAAGTTCAGTAGATAGATAATTGGGTTGAATGGACGGGTACTGTTTGGGATCCTTACTCTGTATTTTTAGTTCGCCCCGACTTTCCGGTCTTAGCTGACACACTGATGTGGTAAAGGCAGAGAAATCATGCACCCCTTCACCGGGCTTGTCAGCGCTGAGTGGCTGCATGTGGAACTGTATATCCGGACGTTCGACATCTGGTGTGGAACGGGTAAAAATAGTTACCTGGCTGGCTGCAAGTGTCAGTGCACCAGTGCGAAACAAGCCATACTGAATGCCTACCCTGATGCGTTTCCAAACGCTGTTTAGTTCATCGTTCAGTGTTTGCTCGCTGGTCTTGTAGACGGCGCGTATTTGCAGATGATCCTGCAGGTTTTTGCCAACACCGTGCAGATCGTGTTCGACATTGATACCGAGTGATTGCAGGTGTGCGCCTTCCCCGATACCTGAGCATTGCAGGATTTGCGGTGATCCAATAGCTCCTGCAGATAAAATCACTTCGTTACCTGCCAGCGCTGTTTTGATCTTGCCGCTGTGCTCGTATTCAATGCCGAGCGCTTGTCGGTCTTTTACCAATACACGATGCGTCTGTGCATTGGTAATAACGGTCAGGTTTGATCGCTTGCGTGCCGGCTTTAAGAAGGCTTTTGCAGTGCTACATCTAAAACCCTTGTGTGCCGTTTGTTGAAAGTAGCCGATGCCCTCCTGTTGCGCGCCGTTGTAGTCGTCGTTTAGCGGAATCTGACACTCGGTAGCGCCGGCGATAAAATGATCGGCGATCGGACGACGCAAACGCAGGTCTGATACTTTTAAAGGGCCGCCAATACCGTGGTACTTATCTTCTCCGCGCGACTGGTCTTCAGATTTTTTAAAGTAAGGCAGTACGCTGGCGAAATCCCATCCGCGATTGCCGAGCTCTGCCCAGCGGTCATAGTCCTGGTGTTGGCCCCGAACATAGAGCAGCCCGTTGATGGAACTCGATCCGCCGAGTACTTTGCCACGGGGCCATTGAAGGCGGCGGTTGTCGATACCCGGGTCCGGATCTGTCTTGTAGCACCAGTCGAACTTCGGGTTGTGCATGGTTTTGAAGTAGCCGACCGGTACGTGAATCCACGGATTGCTGTCAGGGTTGCCAGCTTCCAGAAGCAGGACTTTATTGGCGGAATTTTCCGACAGCCGATTGGCCAGAACACAACCTGCAGAGCCTGCACCGACCACAATAAAGTCAAAAGTAGATTCGGAACGCGCTTGCATGGTCCACCGAGGCCGGAGTAATCGCATAAGATGGTGAATTATAGTTCGGTTTGCAACAGCCAGCGTCGCAGTCTATTGAATGCCAGCGGCAATACAGTTGTTTGAACAGGGCTTGCCAGATCGCGGCTTCTACACTGACCTGAATTGAATTTTGCTAACCGGAAGGTCAGAATCAATCGTTAATGGACAGATACTGAAGAGCATGCAATGCAAAGACTGAGTGGAAAGAAGGCGTTTGTCACCGCCGCAGGCCAGGGGATTGGCCGACAGGTCGCACAGATGTTTGCAGCGGAAGGTGCCACGGTCATCGCGACTGACCTTAATCCGGATTTGCTCGCGGGTCTTGATAATATTGACACTGCTGTGCTGGATGTCACCGATGGTGCTGCTGTAACGTCTGCCATTGATAGTGCCGGGCCGCTGGATATTCTTTTTAACTGCGCTGGATTTGTACACAACGGCACACTACTCGAATGTGATGAAGATGACTGGAACTTTTCGATGAATCTGAATGTGCGTTCGATGTACTACACCATCAGAGCAGCACTGCCAAAAATGCTTGATTCTGGTGGTGGCTCGATCATCAATATGTCGTCCGTTGCGTCCAGTCTTAAGGGTGTTCCTAATCGCTTTATCTACACCACTACAAAAGCTGCTGTATTAGGCCTGACTAAGTCGATAGCCGCAGATAATGTGACAAATGGAATCAGATGCAACGCCATTTGTCCCGGCACGGTTGAGTCACCTTCACTGCATGATCGATTGCGGGCAACCGGTGACTACGAAGCTGCGATGAAAGATTTTGTCGCACGCCAGCCTATGGGTCGATTGGGTACAACCAATGAAATAGGTCATCTGGCGGTCTACCTTGCCTCTGATGAATCTGCTTTTACTACCGGCCAGGCCCACATAGTTGATGGTGGCTGGGCTATATAAGCGCCTTGCTATAAACACAGGCAACCCGTTAAATTTAACAAACCAATCACAGGACCTACAAAATGAAACTACTACGACACGGGCCTGCTGGTTCAGAAAAACCGGGTGTCCTCGATGGCGAAGGCACTATCAGAGATCTATCCGCACACCTTGGTGACCTGGATGGTGCAGCATTATCTGATGCATCCATTGACAAGCTCCGTGCTATCGATCTTTCTTCTCTTCCACAGGTGAATGCCGGTACCCGGCTTGGAGCCTGTGTTGCCAATGTAGGTAAACTGATTTGTGTGGGTTTAAATTATTCAGATCACGCTGCGGAGTCAGGGATGGAAGTACCGCCTGAGCCGGTGCTATTTTTTAAAGCGACTTCATCTATTGTTGGCCCCGATGACACTATCGAAATACCAAAAGGGAGTGAAGCGACTGACTGGGAAGTAGAGTTGGCAATAGTGATTGGCAAAGACGGCAAATACATTGAAGAGTCAAATGCGCTGCAGCATGTAGCAGGCTACTGCGTAGTTAATGATGTCTCGGAACGAGACTTTCAGAACAAGCGTTCAGGGCAGTGGGTGAAAGGAAAATCCGCTGACACATTCGGGCCAATGGGTCCGTGGATGGTCACCCGTGATGAAATTGCAGATCCACAGAAACTTGAGATGTTTCTTGACGTCAACGGTGAGTCGAGGCAACGTGGTTCGACCAATACCATGGTTTATCAGGTGCCGTTTCTGGTGTCCTATATTTCACAGTTCATGAG
>CAYPDN010000232.1:0-6357 GCA_964409445.1 uncultured Granulosicoccaceae bacterium | reverse complement strand
ACCCCACCATCATGAAGCCTTCAAGCGCGGTCAGTATGGTTCGCAGTGAAACACCAATTTGGCGTGTGACAAATAATGCCTGGCGAGTGTTCTCCAGTGCCGCCTTGTGATCATTAACCATCAGATCACGATCTGAGAATAGCTTTAACGTATCAATATTGGAAAAACCGTCTACCACTACACCGGTGAGCGCTGATTTTGCGCCCTGAAATACCTGCTGCGCTCTAACCATTCGCGGGATAAACAGGACCAACACGCCAATGTACAGTAACAGCCAGCCAAACAACGGCAATGCTAGTCTGGGATCAGTCTCCGACATCAACGCAACAATTCCAATCATGTACACCAGACCAAACGCTATTGCATTCAGACACTGATAAACAACATCTGATACATGGTTACCAATATCTACCAACCGGATTGCAGTGCGGCCTGTAAGATCCTCCTGAAACCAGCCAACTGACTGATTAGCCAGATGATCATGCGCGCGCCAGCGAACCAGTGTCGCGACATTGCAGTTGAGCCCGATATCATTAAGTGCCTGTCGCAGCATTTGTGAAAGTGGCCTGAATAACAGCAGAATCACAGCTGCCATAAGTAGCTCAAATCCATGCGACTGCATAATATTTTCACGCGGCGTGACCGCCAGTGTATCAATGAGTGTACCGGCATAACTGATCAGCCAGACTTCAATAGCAGCCGCCAGAATGGTCACAACCAGGCTTAGAATCAGGGCCTTTTTAATGGGCGGCAGATGTGATTTTAAAAAACGCCATACATCGGCAAACGGCGCTTCATCGGTTGATGAATACGGCTGTACCAGCTCTAGAACAGCTGTGGTGAATCGTTGGTAGAGAGCTATCATTCTGTCACCGGACTTCCATAGCATAAATTGCATGCTCACAGGTGCTATTTTCCACCGATTAACCCATCAAACTGCTGATGACCAGCACGGACGGAGCTAACCTGTTTAGAGCTTTCGGAGTCAACATTTTATATTGATCGGGCAGGCAAATGCGATTAACGAATCCTGCCTCTCAGTAATCGATCAATATCAGGAATACCTGCAGTAGATCAGCATTAGATAATTCCTTCCGGGAAGGCGTTACCACTCATTTAAGAGCAGACTGCTAAGGTTGAAAAAATTCTGCTCCTGCCAAACTCGTCACTACCGCCAGGCGAATATAACGGCCGATAAAGCAAAATTGAGTCGCACTCCACAGCCAATATTGTGTGCTCTTTCTCAAAGAGAGAGGTGTTTAGTCCAGTAATTATACGTAACTGTCGTTAACTCTGGCGGGAAACACAACGCAGTTGTTTTCTTTAGGGATACAAAAATAAAAATACATACCTGGAAGTAATCATGATGTGCAAGCAGTATCTATTCGTAGTTTTTTGGGCGCTTTGCTTTTTAGCCTCGCCTTCCTTTGCTGGTGTTACCTTCAACCAGAATCAGATCGACATTGTCGTGCCACCATCCTGCAACCACGTTCCGGTTAACCTGCCATACGTGCCGGATCAAAGCCTGTACGACGATTCGTCAATCGTAGTCAGCTCCGACTCGGACTGGGTAATTCCCACGGTAGACAGTGAGTCGAACAACATTGAAATAGCTTTCTCGACAGAGGATCTAATTGCCTCCTACACTGCAACTGTTCTAGTGGATGACGGTGACAGCATTACCGAACTGTTTGTACATTTAAACGTCTCTCCACTGGATGTTTATCGGCTGATTGATGATCCTCTCCGCTCTATGACCTATGGTATTCATAGAGACGGCATCAAAAACGGCAGCGTTATCGCTTTTGATCCAGTTCAGGAATCGCTCGCTTCCTGTATCACTGTGGGAGAAAGTCCGACCGATTTTGTTATTAACGAAGACAGCTCTGAATTGCTGGTAATAAATAGTGTCAGCGAAAGTATTGATGTTATTGATCTTGAATCTTTCACACTAAAAGAGACATTACTTCTACCAGTATACAACGCATGGGGTGATGCAGACGACACAACCGCGAACATAGACCTGGGTCCAAACAACGTCATTTATTATACCGATGGCGAATGGGCGCCTGTTCTGCACGTATTAGATAGAGATACCCTTGATGTGCTGCAGTCCACCATTATCGACTCAAACGGGTTCATGGATTTTGCTGTTACCAGTGATAAAACAAAAATGATTGCAATGCCACAGCATGGATGGTCAGCTGGTTCGCACTCCTCCCGGATTGCACAATTCACCATTAATACCGATGGCACTGTCAACTTCGTTAAGGAAACTACTCTTCCAAACTTTGCCCGCGAGCCTTTCGAAGCACCCGTTTTGATGCGCAGTGACGATCAATTTGCAGTGATGAAAACAATATCGGCAAGCCCTGCAGACACGGATCAGCTCGATCGTGTATTTCCATCAGCAGTTTGGTCAATGAATGCAAACGGCAGTGTTGTAGCCACCGCTGACAAGCTCTACGAGTATGACACTGGAATAGAGCTATACACTCTTCCGGGGAACAACAATTTAGGATCAGGATATACGGATACTAAAGCACAGGCTTTTACCTCAGATTTCAGCCGGTTCGTATATTTTAATAACACAGACAGAACACTTAATGTCATTAACCTGATTGATGAAATAGGTCTGGAATTACTTGGCCGGTCTCTTACCCCGGCAAATGATTCGGTAGTAAACTCGCCTGAAACGTTAATCTGGGCACCTCTATCCGGAATTGACCAATACGACGTCTATATTGGCACGGATGAAAACCTGATAGCAGCGGCGGACCACTCGTCTCCTTCTTACCGGGGACGCGCTACAGGTACGAGCTTTGATTTATCAGAGACATTGAATAATGGTGTGGCTTACTATTGGCGAATAGATCCAGTCTCGTCGGCAAGCTTGGAAACCGGCCCGGTTTACACTTTCACAGTGTCAGAGATAGAACTGGATATCAGTGAGATCGATGTGAAAACCGTAACCGGGCACTCTGACTATCAAGTCAGCATTCAACTTACTTCTCAAAACCCCAATGTATCCTGGACCGCGACTGCCGCAGATTCATGGGTAACTTTCACCGAGACAACCGGCTCAACCCCATCAACTTTAAAGGTTCATCTTGATGCGAGTGCTCTCGCTGCAGGATTTCATAAATCATCAATTACTCTCAGCAGCAGTGAAGGCCAGTTTCAAATTCCGGTTCAGCTTGAGGTAGACCCGCTGGTAATTACTCATATACGCAGTGATCGGGATTCTTCCACCACATACGCAATTAGTGAAGATACCAACAGCACTATCTCACAAGCATACTTACTCGAAATAGACTCAGACGCTGAGCAAATTCAACGGGTGATTCCGGTAGGATCTTCAGTTACCGACATTGCCATTCACTATGCTGACAATCTAATTTATGTAACTAACTGGAGAAGTGGCGGCCTGCTCGCCTTTGACAAAGACACATTAGAGCATTTGAAAACTATTGCTTTTCAGTCTGCAGAGCAGAACAGTTATTCCGGTGGTGATGTATTTCGAGTAGCAGCGGGTGTTTCGCAACGTATAGTAGTTGAGGAAGAAGACCAGTGGGTGGATATCGACCTGTTCAATTCATTCACTGAAGCTTCTGTCGATACCGAGTTCGTTCGTGAAGGTGGTGGAGCTTTTGATCCGACAGGCCGTTACTACTATCACGGAGAGAATAATTCTTCGGGCGCTTCTATCATTAAATTCGATACCAGCGGTGATACATTCACAAATCTCGCAGAGATTCGACCTCCGGAAATTTCTTCCTACCACGGTTCGAGAACTGTTGTTGTCTCTGAAGATGGTTCCCGCATATTCTGGGCAGGTGTTGCACTGGACCAGGATCTTAATACCGAATGGGGTATTGAGGATATTATTTACTCAACGTCTTTTGACGGACGATACGCTTTCGGAGAGACGGCAATCTACGACGTCAATCTTAGGCGACAAGTGCTGTCAATGCCTGCGGATACTACGGTCAGTGGGTATAACACCACCAGCGAGAAACTAATCACGCAGGTAGGTGATGATCTTGAATTCTTTTCTATTTCAAGTCCGATTTCACTACCCGCACCGCTACTGAGTGCGAGCAATCCAGGCTACACTTCAATTGATCTAAGCTGGACAGATAAATCCCTGGAGATGGAATTTAATATCCAGCAACGAGTATTGAATTCAGGTACCTGGGCAGATGTAAAAAGTTTGCCTGCCAATGAGAGTAGCTGGATAGCCAGCGGGCTACAGGAGGGTTTAACTTATGAATTCCGTGTTCGAGCAAGCACTACTAATAACAGCTCACCATGGAGTAACATCGCCCAGGCAACTGTATTGCAGCGACCCAACGAAGCACCGATCGCAGGAGATGATCGTATCGGAGTACCAAATATTTCCACTAACCGTTTCAGTGTCACTGATAACGACTGGGATGCAGATGGAGAATTAGACTACAACTCTATTGTTATCGTAACCCAGCCCCAATTTGGTCACCTAACAGTACTCAGTGGTGGAGAACTAAGTTATACATCGACGAACGGTTTTATAGAGACTGATTCTTTTAGTTACACCATAGATGACAACGAAGGAGCTTCATCTACTCCTGCAACAGTCTCGCTTTCGTACAGACCGACCCCGGTTTTGACTGCAAGCAACTCAGGTTTCGGGACTGTTGATCTCTCCTGGACTATCGATCAGAGAGAATCGGTCTTAGAGTATGAAGTCCAGGAAAGGACAGAATATGGTTATTGGTACACCACCAGATTCATCGCGGCAAGCCTTACCCGTGTCACGCTGACTCAACTACAACCCGGCACTTCTAATGATTTTAGAATTCGTGCGATTTATCTTGACACTTTTTCTCCCTGGAGCAACATAGCAACAGCTACTGAAACTACCGGAATCCCACCAGCAGTACAGATATTTGAACTACCGGTTGAAGTGCCGGTTACGCCGCCAGTTGAACATCTGTTTGTACCGCCAGTTGAACAGCCGGTTGTGCTGCCAATCGAGCAGCCGGTTGTACTGCCAGTTGAGCAGCCGGTTGTACTGCCAGTTGAGCAGCCAGTACTGCCAGTTATACCGCCAGTTGAGCAGCCGGTAGTACTACCGCCAGTTGAGCAGGCAAACGAACCACCAGTCGCGAAAGACGATGTAATTACATTAGGAGATTTAGCCTCCAGACGTTTCAGCGTCACTTTAAACGACACAGACGTTGACGGAGAGGTTGATTTAAGTTCTCTAACAATCGTTAGCCAGCCTCAATTTGGCGAGGTGCTAACTCACGCTAACGGAGACGTCACTTATACGCCTGGTGACAATTTCACACAGACAGATTCATTTACTTATACAGTGAATGACAACAACTCTGCAACATCGACTCCTGCAACTGTTGAAATAGTATACGCACCGGTTCCTGTCCTTAGCGTCACCAATAACCCCGCTGATTCGATTGAGCTGAGATGGACGGTCGACGCTTCACTGGAGTCTGAATTCGTTATTCAGAAAAGAACATTGGGTGCAATTTGGAGAGATGCCAAAACTACCGCAGTCAATGCGAAAAGCTGGACCGATACAGATTTGTTGCAAGGCCTGACGTATGAATTTCGCATCCGCTCTCGCTCTTCTGGTTTTAGCTCCGCATGGAGCAACATAGCCACTGCAACACTTGTAATAAACGCCAGCGAATCAACCCCCACCGATACGCAAGTTCCAGATGTTGTATCAGCGCCGGATAAAGTGCCAGCATCACTCTCCGCGGGTGGCGGATCTGCGAACTTGTTTTCGTTGTTTGTGCTCGCTATTTTTCTAGCGTGTAAACGAACGACTATCTACAGACGCCGCGTATGTATAAAGCCTACCCACCAGGCCACTTGAATAGACAAGAAGGCACTTTAACCGCACGGACAATCACCACCGGATAAACCGGTGGTGGTAAAAATCAGAGCGTCAATTCAGCAGAGACTTAACCCTCCAGGATTGCGGCAACTAGCCGTTGCCACCCGGCTTCTCGGAAAAATGTTCCTTCTTGTTCGGAACATCTTTCCATTCTTCTGCATCTGCAGGCACCTCACCCACTTCGGTAATATTGGGCCAGATCTCCGCAAATTTGGCATTCAGATCAAGCCAGTATTGGATGTCATCCCCTGTGTCATCAACGATCGCTTCCACCGGACACTCAGGCTCGCAGACACCGCAGTCGATACACTCATCCGGGTGAATGACGAGCATATTCTCGCCCTCGTAAAAGCAGTCGACAGGACAGACCTCAACGCAATCCATATGTTTGCACTTGATGCATTCTTCTTTAACGATGTAGGTCAAAACGTGGCCTCGGGCATGTGGTTTTCGGG
>CAYPDN010000231.1:0-6377 GCA_964409445.1 uncultured Granulosicoccaceae bacterium | reverse complement strand
GTCACATTCGCAGTTACCGTCAGGCCACCGGAATCTTCAGCTGTGTAGGTAAAACTATCCTGCCCTACGAATCCTGCACCAGGTTGGTACTCAATCAATATTCCACTGCGAATATTTGCAACTCCGCTGGCGGGACCATTACTGATAGCTATAACATTTAGCGGCAGTGCATCCGGATCAACATCATTATCAAGAACAGCTAATGTTTGCACACCGGAATCTTCCGCGAAACTAAAGCTGTCATCAGTAGCCTGCGGTGGACGGTTATCACTGGTATAGACAACTTCAACTCTCACCGGATCACTGACAGGATTTACACCATCAGACACTCTGTAGGTGAAGCTGTCGAAAGTTCTGCCATTACTATCTTCAGGTGGCAACCCATCAAACGCCTCGTAGACGAATCGGCCGTCAGCACCAAACGTCGAGCGGAAAGTAGATAGATTAGACGCGAAGCGTGGTAAATCGATTAGCTCTGCCGTCAGGCAGGTGTTGGTGATGTGCTCATCGTCTTCATCGTTTGCCAAAACACCCTGGCTACCCTGCAGCGTCTCACAACGATCGTCGTAGATGACACCGCTACGTTCGATTCTGCTGGGGAAAGTGAGCTGAAACGTGTCGGCAGAAGTTACAGGCGGGGTATTAATGCCGACGTCGAAGCAAAATACGGCTCGAACAGGATCAGTTGCCAATCCATCGCGATCAATAAGTGAGACGTCATACTCCAACCCGATTGGCGCATACAGAGGCGGCGGAATAACTTCGATCTGGCCGGCCACAGGCTGAAATGAGACAGAACATGCAGGCTGGTCAGCGAGGCACGCTTCGACCAGAGAATTTGCGACCAGAGTTTCATCGGCAAACAGAGCGCTACATTCCTGCAAGTTGCCCTGCCTTACGATGGTACTTCCAACCCTTGCAATGCCTGTGTCATCACCGGCAGGAATTCTTACCACCGAGCTTCCGCCACCGAGCACATCGCCATCATTTAGCTGCAAACTTGGCAGTGTATTACTGCCACGGTCGGAGCCATCGGAGGATCCACCGCTGCCACCGCCGCCACAGGCCGTTGTCAATGCCAGCACAACAGCAATAAAGACACTGGATTTACACACGTATGGAGACATCTTGGTTCTCTCGATTAGCTGTTTAATTGTCATGACGCAATATAGCTCGTATCGGGGTCAATACAAAGCGACAGGGGTTAACTTTCGTAACTGGAAATGAGACCCAAATATCAGATACAAAGCAAGGAAACAGACCACACCCCCTGATTTGTTCACTTCTCGACAGACTTCTTGTTCACTTCAGATAGATTTCCGAGGCTAATATCCGGCATTAAGAGCTCGCAATATTGACGATGACTACGGCTAAGAGCCTGAATTGCAAGCCGAAGTTCCGCACAAAACCGCCCGGTTCCGTACATGAAGATCCACCTGGCCGCGCATTTCGAGCATCAGCGGTGACGAACTGAAACATCGGCAGAATTAAAAACACGAATACCACCTGAGGTTTTGATGCGAAACCCACCATCGGCATCAATGCCATCGGCGCGGCCGACAACACTCTCACTACCGGCAACGGTGGCGCTGACTTCTACTCCGCTAAGTGCATCATAACGATTCCACCGGGTAGCAAGATTACTTAACGCCGCGGGCACATCAGCTGTGACGACATACATGAGAAGCGTTGCAATCTCTGCTATCAGGCTCGAGCGATCCGGTAACCCATTTTCACCGCACAAAGTATATAAATCTGTACTCGCCTGATCAATAAACTGCGCTTCATCACCACGTTTGTAGTTGATACCTATACCGATAACGATACAGGTACCGGTTTCCGATGCTGCAGCGCGAGACTCAATCAGAATGCCGGCCAGTTTAGCGCTGTTAACCAACACATCATTCGGCCATTTAACCATTGCATCTGAAATACCGACAGCACGTAAGCTATCGCACAACACCGCACCAACCAGTAATGATAATCCGTTAAACTGCGCAACCGATTCATTGCGATTAAATCGCATAGAGAATGTCACACCGCTGTTCGGGGAGTGCCAGGTTTTACCACGCCTGCCACGGCCTACCGTCTGATGCTCAGCAGCACATAAAGTTACAGGTGAAGGAAATTCTCCTTCCAAAAGCCAGGTGTTAGTCGAGTCAATTGTTTCCATAACCTGTACATCAATGTCAACGCCCGCAGCCTGACATTTTGCAACAATTTCAGAAGCATTTAGGGGCGATGGCATATTGTCACTACGTGTCATATAAAAGTCTTTAAGCTGCAATTACACTGCGAAACACACTCAAAGCGTCAATAATAAAGCATCAAAAAAATAAGATTCAAAAAACGCTAAAGGCCTGTCAGGCAGGAGTTTAAGAACTACACTAAATCAGTCGATAGTTAATTTGTATTCAATGACTTAACCACCGGACTGAGTTTGTGCACAAGCAATTTACCTTACTACTATGCCTTGCAACACTCGCCCTCACAAGCGGGCAATCGCGAGCTGACAAAACTTATGTCTACAAGGAATCAGACGGCACGGTTTGGTTTACCAATGTTAAGCCATCATCTCAGGATTCTTCGCGCTACAAACTGATAGAAGTCAAAGGCCGAGCACCGGCAACCAAAAGCTGCAGAGGCATGAATGAACACAAGCTTGGTGAGCGTGCCGCCAACTATCAGCAGGATATTGCAAAATACGCGGGTGAATTTGGAATAGATGCAAAGCTGGTTATGGCGGTAATACGCAATGAGTCCTGTTTTGACAAAGCCGCGGTATCTTCGGCGGGTGCAGAAGGACTCATGCAACTCATGCCGGCAACTGCAACCTCACTGGGTGTCATTGACTCATTCAGCCCGCAGGAAAATATTCGTGGCGGCACACAGTACCTCGCAGAGTTAATCAGGCGTTACGACAACAATCTGGGTGTGGCGCTCGCAGCCTACAATGCCGGTCCCGGTGCAGTGGCAAAATACGATGGTGTACCACCGTACAAGGAAACACAGAAATACATCGAGAAAGTGATGAAATCCTATCGAAACTACATAACGCAGTTATCCGGGAACTGATACGGAGTTAACTGACGCGGCACAACAACCAACGCTCTATTGAATTAGCTACACTGGCCAGTCCCTTGCCTTTTTCAAAGAAGCAGCTTGTTTATGCACGACGAAAATACACTGGCCGAAAGGCTGCTGGAAGTAATTGAACTCGACATTCTTCCACTGACAAAATCAGGTGTAGCTGCCGGCAACAAAATATTCGGTGCCGCCTTGTTACGTAAAGAGTCACTTGAAACCTTTCTTGCAGAAACCAACAACGAGATGGAAAACCCTCTCTGGCATGGAGAAATGCACGCGTTAAAGCGCTTCTATGAAATTCCGGCAAGTCAGCGTCCAAATACCAGTGATCTGATTTTTTTATCTACTCACGAACCATGTAGCCTGTGCTTGTCGGCAATTACCTGGTGTGGCTTTGATAATTTCTACTACTTCTTCAGTCATGAAGATTCCCGAGATTCCTTCTCGATTCCACACGACCTTAAAATTCTAAAAGAAGTTTTTGGTCGTGAAGACTATCGCACAAAGAACGAATTCTGGACCAGTCGTGCAGTTAACGACCTGATTAGTACGTCTCCAAACCCCGATAGTCTGATTAGCCGTGCTCGCATTATCAGTCAACAGTACGACGATCTTTCTTCCCTGTACCAGTCAGCCAAGGCAAGCAACGATATTCCACTCAACTAAACCCTCTCTAATAATGCGGCATCACGAGAAGTGATCAGTTACTTCTCCGGCTGATGATCAGCGCTGATCATAGAGAAACGCTGTGGCGGTTGTTTTAACGCACCATCCTGTGGCGGCCACCCAAGCAACTCATCGATCTTTTTCGCAAGCTCGATATCTTTCTCAGTGACGCCACCTTCCGAGTGAGTAGTGAGAATTACTTTGACAGTATCGTAGCTGACCTCAATGTCAGGGTGATGCCACGATGCCTCAGCCAGATAGCCGATGGCGTTAACAACCATCAGAGAACTCTTCCAGCCAGTTGTCGAAAAACTTCGTTCGATTACCCCCGAATCCGTTTGCCAGTCGGGCAACTTTTCACTGAGTAGATTTTTAAGTTCAGTGTTCGCGATTATACCAACGGTCATAGCTTGCTCTGCCGATAAAACCAATATTGATTATCCAGAATTTACCACGCCAGCAGTGTACAGCGTGATTCAGGATACGTTTAAGCGACAACCGGCCTGCACACTTCACATCCGATTTTTCCCAGTTGCTGCGTTAATTTATCGAAGGTGCTCTCATCAGAACATACACCGATGATCGCACCACCAGAGCCCGCATACTTGGCGCTGACGCCACATGCCCTGGCAGTTTGAATCATTTGCAAATGATGTGAATTAAGATTCGATATTGAATGGCGTATATCAAAGTTTCTGTCCATGTACTGACTAACCAGCGCATGATCATTGTTTTGCATTGCAGCTAATGTACGGTCGGTTAAGTCTGCAAGTTCCTGCATCGCGTTCACTACGTCTTTTTCGCCAGCGTCATACCGGGCTCGCAGATCGTTATGAAATACTTCAGTCGGCTCACCACCGTTGACGCTATAAGCGAGGTACATTGGCGGCAGCAGCGCACTATCGAGCACTTCATAATGACCATACTCGTAGCCGTCCAGCTTCTGCATCCTGACAAAGTCCATAGAGACCATGCCCTCATAAAACTGGACTACTCGATCCTGCAACCCACCCCCTATTCCAAGTTCGCGTCGTTCGACATCCAGTGCAAGTGACGGCAAAATCCGTTGATCAATAGTGACGGAGTAGTATTCCATTAACGCTCTTAGCATAGCTACCACCAGCGCACTTGATCCCGCCAACCCCACCATTCGGGGAATATTGGTTCGATAACTTGTTGAAAAGCACCTGTCGAGATGCAGTGCTGGCTGATGCTGCGCAAGGTAACTGACAAATACACTAATGGTCGCTTTAAATAGTCTGCTGGCTCCGTAGTAACCGTCAGACAAAATATGGTTCTGTAGTGCAGAGACAGAATCAAATCGATAGTCATCCGGCTCAATAACAAGCTGCTCCGAATCAGTCAGTGTGACTTCGGCAAAGAAATTCTTGCAGATAGCAGACAAAGTCTTGCCACCGTAACCGTCTGACGGGTTGCCAATTAGCCCTATCCTCGCGTAACTTTTTTGGGTAACACTGTGCATTCACTATTGACCAGATTCAAGATTAATTGGTCACAAGCTCTATGGTTCATAAAACTTGCGCGCATAAAAAAACCCGCAAAACATGCGGGTTTTTCTAATTTAGCACAGCAATAGCCATGCAGAATAGGTTTTAACCACACCCCGGCACAGAGGTGTGGTAATGCTACTAGCGTACGAAACCTTTCCCGTGTAGTTCAACACGGCGGTTTGCAGCACGACCATCAATACTATCGTTACCTTCTGCAGGTGAATCTTCACCAAATGAGCTAACCTGTGAGAGCTGTGACTGCTTAACACCCTGGCCCACCAGGTAGCGTGCAACATTTCTGGCACGTCGCTCGGATAGAGCCATGTTGTAATCAGCATCACCTGTTGAATCAGCGTGCCCTTCAAGATTCAGACTCGCATTCGATGCACCATTCATCTGATTTGCAACGTTAGAAAGGATAGAACGCGCAGTTGAAGTTAGCTCTGCAGAGTCCACATCAAACAAAACCATATCAATGATTGATGCAACTGCTTCACAACCACTGCTATCGACTGCTACACCGCGAGGTGTTGAAAGACACTGATCAAAATCATCCACCACACCATCACGATCGCCATCAATCGACTTCTTTGCTGCGGCAGCTACAGGCCTGGGAAGTTTAGCCGGCTTTACGGGAGCCGGGATTGGCTTAGCCTGAGCAAGTTTAGGTTGTCTTTTGCTGCCAAGACCCAAACGATAGAGAAGACCAACCTGACCATAACTGGTGTCGTCACCGTTAGTCATTGCTTCAGCGCGCAACCCAAGACCACTGCCAGTGGCATACTCGACACCACCACCAACAAGTACCGGTGATGAGTCTTCACGTTCAAATACAAGATTAGAACCGACGATGCTGTTATCAATAGCTGCAAGACCCAATCTGCCGAAGCCTGTCAGACCTTTACGTCTGTCGTTGTGCTTGTTGCCACCAATGTATGCCAGCGCACTAATGCCGTTAACGTGATAGTTCAGGCGACCAGCTGATGAACTGCCATCTGCAGCTCCACTCGGGGAGAATCCAGCACTACCGAGATCAGCAGACTGAAACTCAACAGAAAAAGTTGGCGTTAAATCAGCGCCAACAGTGATCTGGCCTGCAGGTTCTACCCGATC
>CAYPDN010000230.1:4639-6380 GCA_964409445.1 uncultured Granulosicoccaceae bacterium | reverse complement strand
GTATTGAGCCCTGATCATACGATTAGGGTTTGTGAAAGCTGATAAGCAAGCTAAGGGTTTGTCTGCTTTATTCACTACTATATTCATCTATCAATAGCAGTACCACTGCCAGAAATTAACTGCAATTTTTTTATATAGATGTATTTCTGTGCTCGTTTTGCAAATCGATTTAACAGAATGACAGGCGGTGCATATTGACTAGAGCAAACTAGCGATATTTTTACTTGCCATGTTCGTTAGATATTTTTACAGCTACACCTGAAGAAAGATTAGTAATGGAATTATTATAATTTTGTTACAGATAGATTTTATATATACAGACCTCCTATTGGCTATCCAAAGCACCACAGACGCCTCCTTACCAATAGCACTCACTGACTAACAGTGTGATACAAATCCTGATCTCGGAAAGTAATAATCTGACAATCGCTTTAAACTTGATTCAGTTCACGGCAACGCAATCCAACTTCATATTTGCCCTGAACCATTTGATTGTCATGCTGGTCAATGTTGGGAATATAGCGAAGGTATTCTTATGACGCTGCTTCAAGGCGCTTAACGATCTGATACCTGGAACTATGTATCTAACAACTGGAGAATAAGAATTATGACAAATTTATCACTAACACGTTTTAAAACAATAACGGTTGTCAGCCGCAACCACGAAAAACTCACAGACTATATCGAACTGATGAATGTCGACAATCACCAGATCAATCTAGAAGGACGTGATCACTATCTGTTTAATGCTCGAAATAATTGCGCAGCTCCAGATCTGTTGATTATCGACATCGATGCCTTTGGTATCTATGAAACCTGCTACCTTGTGCTGATTGCGAAAATGTTCATGCCAAAAACACCAGTAGTTGTAACAACCCGAAACGCGATGCCCGAAACGACAAAAACCCGGCATCTACATTCTTTTGGTGTACTTGATATTGTTCAATTGGCTGACCGCAGCCTCACGGCATTTGCCTGATTTCGTGCAGGGGAAAAAACATGTTAAATGAAGCACAGTTACTAAAGAATGAAGAAGACGGGTTTATGAGTGAAGATCAGCTAACATCTATACACCAGTTACTTATCGATATGCGGAATAAAGTAATAGCTCAGGAAACGCTGGTAGATTTGTACACAGAGCCCTCACAGAGCAGCGATGATGCTGACAGAGCCCAGGTGGAATCCGCATGGATGATGGCGATCAAAAAACGATCACTGGATAATGACTTGCTCAGTGACATAGAAAAAGCACTTCATAAAATGAACATTGGTGAGTACGGCTATTGCGAACGTAGTGGTGAACCCATCGCAATCGCTCGCCTGCTGGCTTATCCCACCTCAAGGATGACTCTGGAAGAACAAACTCGCTACGAATACGAACAGCAAACGCAGCGCAGCAGTGAGCATGGACACAAATAATATGCGCCTTGACGCCGGGTTCAACATATTCACACAAACAAGTCCGCTGTCCAGGGACAAAGGACAGTTGCTATTTCGGAAATCAGTGCCATAATTGTCCCTTGTCCGCGGACAGAGGACAGAGGACAGAGGACAGAGGATATATGAAAAGCCAAGATATTTTCCTGCTTCTGAAGCTGATCAGCCTTGAAGACAATCGCGAACAGCATTCAGGCGACCAGTCCGCCCGTGGGCTTGCCGCTTTAACCGGCGTAGGGAAAACCGAGGTTAATACCTCGGTAAACCGCAGTATCGATGTGGGGCTGGCAAAGGTTAGAAACGC
>CAYPDN010000230.1:0-4539 GCA_964409445.1 uncultured Granulosicoccaceae bacterium | reverse complement strand
TTAATACCTCGGTAAACCGCAGTATCGATGTGGGGCTGGCAAAGGTTAGAAACGCAAAAGGATTGGTGGCGGTAAATAAAAAAAGTTTGTTCGAGTTTATCTATTACGGCCTAAAGTTCGTCTTTCCGGTCAAACCTGCAGCACTTACCCGAGGTGTGCCAACATCGTTTGCGGCACCCGTATTAAACAAAAAATTATTCAGCGCCGGGGATACCATGCCGGTGTGGCCGGACGCCAAAGCGAAAACCATGGGGCAAGCCGTCACACCACTCTATCGCACAGTCACTTCCGCCATCGCAGATGACGACAAACTATATAGTTACCTGGCACTGGTTGATGCAATAAGGATCGGCAATGCAAGAGAACGGGGTGTCGCTTCAAGAGAGCTACAGAAGCTTTTTGAGATTTAGTTGTGAATGCGCTTGAAACTGCGAAATTAATGCTGTCACAGGTCGCCACAGCGCTTGATGAAACTATGCTACCGGACGTCGCTTTTGTAGGCGGCTGTACCACTGGCCTATGGGTGACCGACGAATTCAGCAGGCAAAGTATCCGGTTTACCGACGATGTGGATTTAATAGTCAGTGTCATAGGCAAGTCCGGCTGGTACAAACTTAGAGATCGTTTAATTGAGTGCAGGATTTCATGAGTCTAAAGATGACGTGAGCTGCCGTATGCGACTGGATGATTTGAAAGTTGATTTCATGCCAGATGACGAAGACGTACTGGGCTTCAGTAATCTTTGGTATAAGGATGCGTTACACACTGCAATGCCATACAAACTTCAAGAAAATTTGGTAATTAACGTTGTTACTCCTCCTCTTCTAATAGCCACAAAGCTTGAAGCCTTCAAAGGCAGAGGCAACAATGATCCTCTGAGTAGCCGCGACGTGGAAGATATACTTACTTTGTTCGACGGACGACCGGAACTGAACGAGGAGATCAGGAATTCTCCAGTCGAGTTGGTCGAATACTTAGTGCTTGAATTGCGGCAGTTGGCATCAATTCCAAATTTTGACTACGCAGCACAAAGCACAGCCCGAAACGACATTGACCGGGAACAACTGCTAATGCAGCGCATAAGTTCTATATGCGGAGAAGGTATTCAGAAGTCGGATTAGCTTTTCACTATTTAAATTAACTATTAATTTGAAAAACTGACGTAACACGTCCTGATATTCGTATGAAAGGCTACGAACTAATACAGTCTTAAAGTGTCAGTGGAACGCTCATTCGCACCTCTTAACAAGCGGGTAGAAAATGACTTTCGTAAGCTGTATGGAATGTATCTGAAAAGTTTCAACATCAGCTGATGCCTATAACTACACATTTAACTACTGCCTCGTTAACGAAAGAAGGCCACAATTTATCGTGACCTTCTTTGATTCTACCTTACCGGATTCGACGTTTAGACATTTCGCCGCTACACCACACAGTAAAGTAAGTACTACCGTCGCTACATGCTAACCAACCTGCTCATGCATAAACTCGATCAGTTTATCGGTATCAACTCTGAAGTCGTTGAATGCTACTACGCCGTCCGGGTCAATCAGGATCAGCCAGGGTGTGCCGCCGGTCCGGTACTTAATCATGGTGTCTGAAGATGAGTGAGCTGCATCCGGATCACCCGGATCATGGCCCATAACAATCGGTAAGTCATACCGCTGTTGAAGCTCACGCACTTTAGCTTGTGTATTGGTGGAAAAACCTTCAAACACAGTTTGAATGCCTGCGATCGCTACTCCAGGGTTATCGTGAAACTCGTCAGAAAAAGCCTTCAGCGATGGAAAACCGCTGGAATGACACCCGGGGCACCAGTTCTGGAAACACTTTAAAAATGTCCATTTGCCCTTGGAGTCTGCAATTGAGAAGTTCGCAGGTTCGCCGTCAGCATCAATCCAGTAGTTGATGTCGAGCTCAGGAGCTTCATATCCCTGAATGCCGTATTTGCTTCGCTGGGATTCCTGCGCTGTGGCAAGTCCGGAAAATCCGGTGCCGGATAATGCTGCGAGCCCCATCAGCTGAGCTGACTTTTTAATGACGCCGCGGCGTTCGGGGTTATAGATGTTGGTCATGAATTTCCCGGGAAACAGTGAGTAAAAACAATTCGATACGCGGGTCCGGAATTAGTTCCGTACCAACGTCGCAAAATCAGGCAGACAACCCTTACAGTGTAGCTGCTATTGAGCGTGCTACAACATTAACGATGTGCACCGGTTTTTGATTGCATAGAGATTCAATCTGATGCCTGCACGAAGTGCCAGACGCAACAATTATCGTACCTGGTTCTGCACTCTCTATTGCCGGTAGTAGATCCAGCGCTGCCATTTTTCGCGAAACTTCTATCGTATCTTTCATATAACCGAATGAACCTGCCATGCCACAGCAGGAAGATTGAATCACCTCGGTTTCGGTATCCGGTAACAGTGCCAGCGTTTTTTCGATAGATGGCATCACATTGAAGGATTTCTGATGACAGTGGCCATGCAGCAGAATTTTCGATGCCTGCGAACTCAACTGCAGATGGTGATTATTTTCTTCAATATGCTCTGCAATAAATTCTTCAATCAATTTTGCCTGCGCTGCGACAACATTCGCATTGGCACCCGGCAACAGTGACAAATGCTCATCTCGCAGCGTCAGCAGACAGCTCGGCTCCAACCCTACAATGGCAATGCCGCGTTTTGCATAGGGCAGCAGATGATCCTGCATAGTCTGAGCAGTTTTGCGAGCCGCATCTATCATCCCGGTGCTTAAATACGTTCTGCCACAACAGAGCTTGTTACCGTCAGATGATTGCACCAGATGTACTGTGTAATCCATGGCGTTTAATACAGTTACTGCATCACGAAGGTTGTTCGGTTCAAACCAGGTATTAAACGTATCTGCCAGCAACACCACTTCACGGCTCCCATGACCGACAGTGCCACCAGTTCTGAACCAGTCACCTCTCCATTCAGGCAATTGCCGCTGCGCTGAAAAACCGGTACTGCGTTCAAGCGCGCGAGCAAGCAACGGTAGTTTGTTGCGCAGATTCATCAACCAGTGCGCACGTGCAGCAGTCGGTGCATAACGCGGCAGATGACCGATTAGCTTATCGGTAGTTGAAAACCCATATTTTTCAGCGCGCGCCGCCAGCACTTCAATTTTCATCTTTGCCATATCGACGCCCGTCGGACATTCACGCTTACAGCCTTTACAGGAAACACATAACTTCATTGTTTGATGCATTTCATCTGAAGCCATTGCAGCGGAGGCACCAGACCCATCGACCCCCAGCTGGCCAGACATCGCCAGGCGCAAACTATTCGCACGGCCCCGTGTGGTATCGCGCTCGTCGCGGGTGACACGATATGAAGGACACATTAAACCACCCTGAAGCTTGCGACAGGCTCCGTTGTTGTTGCACATTTCAACCGCGCCCTGAAGACCGCCGCCTGCACCGGTCCATGCCGACCAGTCAAGCCGATTGGTTAAGTCTTTCACTTCATAGGTTTCGTTGTAGCGAAACAATGACCTGTCATTCATTGCAGGCGCATTAGTAATTTTACCAGGATTAAGCAGACCATCGGGATCGAACAACCGCTTTACTTCTTTGAAGTTTTCAATCATTCGAGTGCCAAACATTTTTTCATGAAACTCCGAGCGCGATAGCCCATCACCGTGCTCGCCGGAATGCGACCCTTTGTATTTTAATACTAGGTCGAACGCTTCATCTGCAATAGCACGCATGGTCTCCGCATCTTTATCGAGCTTGAGATTCAACACCGGTCTTACATGTAAGCATCCGACCGATGCATGCGCATACCAGGTACCTTCAGTACCATACTTACGAAACACCTCGGTCAGCTCACGCGTATACTCCGCAAGATCCTGCAACTCGACTGCACAGTCCTCTACAAATGAAACCGGCTTACCGTCCGACTTCATTGACATCATGATGTTAAGGCCCGCTGTTCGTACTTCTGCTATGGCACTTTGCGATGCCGCATCTACTGCCTCAACCACACCACCTTGTTGATCGCCGTTGCCATTCCAGTTAAAACCGAGATCGGACATTCTCTCTGACAGGAGTTTTAGCGATTCAATATTTCTTGACTGATTATCGAAGGCAAATTCAACCAGCAATAAAGCGGCGGGCTCGCCACGTACAAACTGACGTATTGCAGGCTTGTAGATGTCAATGTCCCGAGCCAGAGCAATCATTGTTGAATCGACCAGTTCAATCGCACGAGGCTCTAAACCAATCAGATGCTGAGCCGAGTCCATTGCCTGATAAAAGGTGGGAAAGTGGCAAACACCCAACACTTTGTTAACAGGAAGCGGTGATAGTTTCAGCTCAACCCTTTCAGTCAGTGCAAGTGTGCCTTCAGAGCCCACAAGTAAGTGCGAGAGGTTTACTGGCGTCTGCGACGCCACCAGCGCATCAAGGTTATAACCCCCTACCCGCCGCTGCACCTTTGGAAATCGTGCGGCAATTTCATCGGCCTCGCGTTCACCCACACCCTGTAAGGTTGCCACCAGCTCGCGCTGCGCACC
>CAYPDN010000229.1:0-6384 GCA_964409445.1 uncultured Granulosicoccaceae bacterium | reverse complement strand
CGTCTTTCTACCATTGAGAGCATGGACCGGATCATAGTTCTCGATGAAGGTCGGATCATCGAGGAAGGAAGTCATCGGGAGCTTCTTGCACACAGCGGACAGTATTCTAAATTCTGGAGCCGGCAGGCGGGTGGGTTTTCAGAGCTCTCTGCGGTGGAATCACAAGGCTGATCGTTAGCCAATTGCACCGGAATCAAGTAAAAGTTGTTCTACTTCTTTGTGATTGTTTTGTTGTGCGTAGGTTAACGCTGAGTGGTTCTTGTCGTTCTTGTCGTTAACGTTTGCTCCTGCGTTGAGCAGACACCTTACAATTACATTGTGTCCTTCATGTGCAGCCCAGATCAGTGGGGTGCCCTGATCGTCTTTACGTGCGTTTACGTCTGCTCCCGCTGCGATGAGTTGCTCAACGATTGGCCGATGGCCACGGAAAGCCGCTATCATTATTGCGGGTGCTTTAATGTCGTTGCGAAGTGAAGTATCGGCTCCGTGGGCTAACAGCATTTCAACAATTTCGGTAAGGCCTTTATAAGAGGCCAGCATAAGTGCGTTCCATTGATTGGCACCCTGAATATTAGGTGATGCACCGTCTGCCAATAGCTTGCGTACCTGATCGCTATTTCCTTCGGAGGTTGCGTGTATTAGAGCTGTTTTACCTTGCGCGTCTTTTTTATCGTGTTCGATTTTCTTGTCGCTCATGTTTTTTATATAAAGTCTGTTTATTTTTGGTTGTGAATGCGACCGCGATCAAGTTCAGAATTCTAAACGCCCTAATGCGTTATCTTGAAATTGGAATCATCCAGGGTTCGCGGCCGTGTGTTCCATCATTGGCAGAGAAGTAGATAGCATCTCCACTGTAGTAGAAGTCCAGCGGATCACTGTCGCCAATTCCGGGATTGATATCTGCCAGCTGTCGGCTGCCTTGTGGTGTGCCATCTGTAAACCATAATTCGCGACCTGAACTTTTGCTAAGGTTGGTGAATATCAGTCCGTCAGGGGTAGTCAGGAATCTAAATGTGTAGCCTTCATCATAGGTCGGGTGATCTATTATGACGGCATACCAGTCATCATTAGACAGCTTAACCAGTTGCTCTGTCTGCTGGTCGTATGACCAGAGTAGAAGGCTTGTGTCTGAATCCGACCCTTGATGCACCAGTCTTGTTGCCACTACGTAGATGCGACCGTCTAGCCCGGTTATTACTCTCACGTACCGCAAGTCGGGTTCCGACATTGAAAAGAGCATTTCGACCCGCTCGTCGCTGTATCTCCATATTGAGGTGATCGGCGGCGTAGCTGAGTAGTCGGTTTCAATGTAAAAAAGCTCGGTACTATTGTCTGTGCTGGAACTATAATTTCCTGCAAATGAGGGTGCTGTGTCAGAGAGTGTTTCAAATGAGGTCACATCCCCAAAGGTGCTGCTTAACCCAAATACCGACGTATGCTCGATAACATTATATCCCAGGCTGATCATTGCAGGCCCGTCAACCAATAGTGTTTCATGGTGGCTGTAAAGGTTGTCATCGGGTTTTATGTTAAAAGTCTTTGTCCATTCATCGGTGTCGAGATCGAACGTCCAGACCTGAGACCTATTCTGTCCCACTTTTATTTCGAAGGACGCCTGTCGTGCTGGTGATCTTTCAATCTGTTTGATGTCTCCGTAGTATAACGGGCTAGCTGATTCAAACAGCTTGCGTCTGTCGCCGG
This sequence comes from uncultured Granulosicoccaceae bacterium, assembly GCA_964409445.1. GTDB lineage: Bacteria > Pseudomonadota > Gammaproteobacteria > Granulosicoccales > Granulosicoccaceae. The sequence goes on along the minus strand of CAYPDN010000229.1, from coordinate 4,683 downwards.
AAAGCGAATTTGAAATCGAGAGCCCGGCAGCGTCAATAAAGAAGACCTTATCTCCGACGAATATAGACTGTTCTTGAATGTTTCCGGTTGCAAGCACGGTAGTGTTGGCTTCAGTACCATCCGTCGTCCAAATTTGGCTCGGGCCGAGGGAACTATTTTCAAAGTGCAGAGCAAATTGCTGTTGTCCAGCTGTAGACTCTGGTGTAAACCAGCTCTGCTCATAAACTTGCGTTATTGAGCCGTTATATCCGGCGCAGGCGGAACTGGCATTTTCTGCAAAATCACCCAACGTCATCATTTTCTTGTTCATCGCCACAACACCCGTTTCAGCATGAGCGGTGGCAAGATTGAACGAGATATTCTTGGTGGAATCAGGCAAATGTGCCGAGTGCGATGAGCATCTGGCAAAACGCGGATCAGCGTCGACTGTCCAGAAAAATAGTTGATCGCCAATACGATGAAACTTCGCAGGATTACTGTCACCACCAGGTACGAGGTCAACCAGGAGTTTTGCAGCGCCAAAACTTAAACCCTGATTTTCTACTACGAACTGATCGCTCTCGGAGCCTTCTGTTACCGGACTTTCGTCGGAATTTTGATTTTCATCCTGAGCGACAGTTTCATCGGCCCCGACTATGTCAGAATCAACAGGGTTACCTTCGACTGCGACAGTGTCCCCGCCAGTCTCCACTGTACTGCCATTGGCCGGGTCATCGTTCGAAGGTGAAAGCGTTTCTATCGTTTCTTGTGCACTGATTGGCGAAGTGGTGTCGCCACCGGAACCACAGGCAGACAAAAGTCCAGCAACCAATAAACAGGCGCACCGGGTGAAAGGATTTGTACTCAACATCTTTCTCTCCAACTTCACAGCAGGTAAAAAATACCGTGCTCTACGAAACACTGACAATTTTAAGTGTAATGACACAATAACACATAACTGCTACGCTCGAACCCATTTGCAAACGGCAATCTGTTCGAAATATGAGCAATAAGCTCCATTCTCTGAGATCCGGGTTGGCATGTTGACACGATACCTGGCGTGCCTGGTGGCCGTTTTGGCAGTGCTTGCAATGCTTCTGTTGCCACCTTTTATTCGCTGGCACCAACAAGAAGATTTCTGGCTTTCGGCACGCGCTACTGCATCTGGCGCAGATTCATTGTCACCTAAGCAGGCACTTAATGGATTGGCGGCCTACTACAAACTGAATGACCGCGAATCCAGGCCAACAACGCTGCAACTTTCGCTTGACGATAAAGATCTGGAAGAGCTGGCAGCGAGACGTAACGACGCACTTGCAGACGGCTGGATTACTTCAAAACACAAACAGCAACTACCCGCTGTGCTAAGCGTCGATGGCAGACGAATGAATGCCAGCGTGCGCCTGCGTGGCAATCAACTGGATCACCTGTCCGGCGATAAGTGGTCGTTGAAAGTTCACCTGAAGCAAGGTGCCAGGTTTAATGGCGTGCGGCGGTTTTCGCTGCAGGCACCTTACACTCGTAGTTTTCAGTCAGAAGCGATTATCTCTGACGCGATGCGAAGCCTTGGAATATTAGCGCCACGCATCGACTACATTAATTTGGTTATAAACGGTGATCGCATAGGCATTATGCAAATGACTGAAGAGTTTGACACGCCGTTACTTGAGTCACAGGGGCGACGATTCGGTCCGCTGCTACAACTGGACGATTCACACACCTGGGAAATGGTTAGAACCACTGAGCGGTATGTCCAAAACAGCGACAAGAATAGCAGCACGAGTTTTGACAAGGATACGTGGTGGAATCTTTATTCCGGTTGGCGATCAGCTAGCCCAAAGGCTTATGGCAAGTATGGCAAGCGTAAAAAACGTGAAGACCTGGATACCGCTTTGTCACTGTGGATGGCATTCATCGACAATCAGGTGAGGCCATCGGATATTTTGGATATAAATGCCTTTGTCGATTTTTATATTATCTGCGAGTACTTTACTGCGCACAATCTGGCGCAATGGCTCAATGCCCGTCTGCACTACAACACATTAACCGCGCGCTTCGAACCGATCGCCTACGACGCGGATGTTAACTTTAAGCCATTGCGTAACGCACCACTGACCTGTCTCAACCCGCGCAACGATTTGGCGCGTACGCTGATGCAGGATCATGCCTTTGCCTCTCACTGGGCAAAACGCATTAAGCAACTGGACAAGCAAATCGCATCTGATCAGTTTGCAAGCTATATTGCGGAGCGAGATAAATATTATCGCTCGAAACTCGCGGCTGACTACCCTTGGTTGCCAGAGTTTGATTTCAGAATGGCAAAGCGACACTGCCAGCGACTATGTGGCCTTACGATCAATGACTTTGCACTACCGATCGCGGGTCGAAAACCATTGCCTGAAGCGGGAAGCGTTCCCCTGAACGAATTGCCATCCGTCGTTGTGGCCTATTCAGGAGAGGATGAACTCGGATCTTTCCTAACGCTGCGCAATCGTATCAATGCAAATGTTATTGTGAACAGTCTGACTTATGAAAACCGCATCAACGAACAGCTCGTGCCGCTGATCGGCCTGAGCGGTGCAGATAATCGCACTTCACAGTTGCCAGTAAAACTGAGATCGATCCAGGGAACCGTTGCTACAACTGGTACACGGATAGAGATACCAGATGATGCAATTACAGACGATGACAGCTTGTCTCTGCAGGTCGAAGTTGAAGGGCTCGGTATACAGCACACCACATTGAAGCCAATACCATTTACACAATACACAGCAATACCTCAGCCGCTACCGGTTGAGATGCTGCTGCAGAGATATTCCTTTTTATCACTGGATGACTCGGGCAAAGTGCTGCAGGTAGCAACAGGTCTTTGGCAAATTGATGACTTAGTGATCCTGCCTCGCGATATCACGCTGGAAATTGACGCGGGTACCCAATTGTTATTTGCGCCAAACGCAGGTCTCGTGTTGAACGGTGACTTGACGGTACGCGGTACCGATGCAGCACCAGTACTTTTTGATGCAGCCGATAAGGCGTCCGGCTGGTACGGTATTTTTTCGCACGGCGCAGACAGCCGGTTATCAATTAAACATGCGACGATCAACGCAACCCGCGGCTTTGAAATGCCCGGTTGGCGTCAGCCAGCGGGTCTGTTGTTTCATCGAGCAAACGTAGTGCTTGAAAACGTAACCGTCACCAACAGTTGTGCTGACGATGCGATTAATCTGATCAGATCAAAAGTGACAATCAACGATATTGAGATCAGCAACAGCTGCTCTGATGCATTGGATATCGACGCATCGACAGGGACGTTGTCCGGACTGGATTTACAACATTCCGGTGGTGATTTGCTCGACTTCTCCGAGTCTGTTGTATCGTTAGCCAGCAGCGTGTTTGCCGGAGCCGGAGACAAGGCGATTTCAGTCGGTGAAGCCAGCGACGTCGAAATAACTGAGGTCAACATAAGCGATTCAACTATTGGACTGGCAGTGAAAGATCTGTCTGACGTAACGATTAACAATGCAAACTTTGCATCACTTGATATTGGCTTGATGGCATTCGAGAAGAAGGCTGAGTATGGGCCTGCATTTATTCAGGGCCGCGACCTTGAGATAGATGCGTTGCAGCGGTATGTTCTGGAGGAGGGGTCGCGAATTGCTCTGGAAGGAGAGGAGTTGCCGGTTACACCGTTTGATCTTTCAGATCACTATTAGCATTTTGAGTATTGTCTATTCCGCTGGGGTGGTGTCATCGATTTGCCGTGTCGTCGATCCGGTTAAGTCTTGTGGAGCGCTGGAATAAACAATTTCCAGTTTCATAGAATCGCGTATGTGATCGATTGCCAATACTTTGAAATTGAGAATGTTCAGGCTGTATTTGTCGGCTAGCTTTTGACGCATTTCAACCGGTCGGCTGGTAGCATCCTTATCAATGTGTTCAAGTAACACAGTCATTGAATTTACCTGCTTGCGAAGGCCTATACTTGCCGGTAGTGCAGCCGCCCAGCCGCTGATAATCCAGGCGCTGCCTACAATGACTATATTGCACAGCAGTATGAAGGCGAAATCGGTAATGCCAGAGCCGTTAACTACCGCCAGTGCAATACCTGCAAAGAAGTGCGCCATCTCGGTCATGCTAAACGGCGCACTTCGCACTGTTATTAGTGATAACAATGCGAACAGTCCAAAACCAACAGCAAGATTAAAATCTGTACGCACAATTGCCATGACCACCAGCATCAGCGATACGTTGAACAGGGTGCAGGTTACAAATAGTTCCTTGTTGCCGTAGCGACGATACAAAATCAGGTAGGCGAAAATGTACATGCTAACAAGGTCAACCAGGATGTCCTTGAAAATACTTAAGTAGTTAACAAACATTTAACATGGCTCTAATTCTGTTCTAAACAGGCTTTTTTCACGATTTCTGTGCCTCGATTTAAGCCATGTTACACGACCTTGATTCTATCCGGCAGGTAAGTTTTTCAATGCACCGAGATCGGTGAGAGTGGTTGTGATAGGGTGTGCGCACTATGACCGTAAGGATTGTCCAGAAGCACCCCGCCCGTGGAACTCGTGAGTTCGAACTGGTTGATGATGCGATCGAATACCGTATCTCAAGTCCGTTAGGTGACGAAGAGCTATCTGTGGTGCTGTCGGTGTTGTCCCCTGAGCCAGTTGTGGATGGCTCAATGATGTATTTTGT
>CAYPDN010000228.1:0-6393 GCA_964409445.1 uncultured Granulosicoccaceae bacterium | reverse complement strand
TTTCGAGCGTCCGGGTAACCGGGGTCTTCAAAGCCGACGTTGTCGCCTTTGTTTATTAGCAGTCTTGCGAGTATATAGAGCGCATTCTGTGCGCCCATTGTGACCAGTATCTGATCCGTAGATACCCATAACCCACGTGGCGGTAACACACGGTTTTGTATTTGTTCGAGCAGTAGCGGATCGTCGTTATCAACTGAATCGGGCATCCAGTCTGTTATTGCCTGTACAGCGAGTGACTGCCTGCAGCACTCCCGCCATTCGTTAATGGGAAACATGGCAGGATCAGTTTGCCCGGCAGTAAACGGGTAGTCGTAATCACGCCAGCGGCCAAGCACGCTACCCAGATTGCGCTGCTCCGATGGCCGGCTTAGAAACCTGCTCTCCCAGTCTGGCGCATCAGCATTGCTGGTCACGGGCTGTGGAGCGCGCGCAAGGCGGCTGTTAACAAGCTCTGAGTTTACGAAGTAACCGCGACGCTCCTCGGCGATCAGATAACCTTCATCCATCAGGTGCTGGTAGGCGTGAACCACTGTATTGCGCGCTACCCCAAGCTGCCGCGCCAGTTCGCGCGAAGAAGGCAATGGTCGGTGATGCGGGATATGCCCGTCGAGAATGGCGGTCACCAACGCGCGCCGGAGCTGGCTCTGCAGGCTGTCACCGCGATCACTGGATAGCCTGATCAGCTGCCGCCACATCGGCTGGCTGGTCTTGTGTTTGTGTTCCGATTCAGACGACAAATTGATCTCGCAGGGAAGGAGGCTGCACACAAACGGGATTGCCTGGCTTCACTTATCACTTTGTATAACCGTGACAAGCCGTCAGGTGGGAAACTATCTGCCAACACTGGGCAGCAACAAGTGTAATCCACGCTTACTTTCCAGTAAACATTAAAGAAGCAAGAGCGCTGGTTAAAATGTCTGATCGTAAAAATCCCACCGTCGAGATGCCGAAAATAATCGCCCACCGTGGTGCCAGTGGCGACGCACCGGAAAATACGCTCGCTGCTATTCAAATGGCTGCTGATCACGGTGCCACGTGGATTGAGATTGACGTCAACATTTCACGCGACGCAGTGCCAGTGCTCTTTCACGATGATGGACTCAGTCGTTGCAGCAATGGTAAAGGCTTAGTCATTGAACATTCCCTTGCGTCGCTGCAGTCTCTGGATTCAGGCAGTTGGTTTTCAGATAGCTTTGCAGGCGAGAGGATCGCAACGCTCGATGAATGTCTGGCACTGGCGCTGGAACTTGACCTTGGCATTAACCTTGAGATCAAGCCATGCAGCGGTTGGGAGCTACCCACGACCAACGCAATTGCCAAGCTTCTAAATAGCAAATCTGCACTGCCGCCAATTGTGGTCTCGAGTTTCAGCCATGTCGCGATGCTGCAGGCAGCCAAACTGTTACCAGATCTGCCGAGGTCCTGTTTATATCTGGTCGCACCACCTGACTGGCAAGCACTGACCAGTGAAGCAGGTGCAAGCAATATTCACCTGCACGCAAATTCGCTACTGACCAAAGAAATGACTGATGACTATAAGAAGCAAGGTCTTGGTGTGTATTGCTATACGGTCAACACCGCTGACAACGCCCGCGAAATGTTTGCGGTAGGTGTTGACGGTGTGTTTACTAATTATCCAAAAGCATTACTGCAGGCGCATGCATGAATATGAATGGCACACTAGACATTATGTAGAGACCTGCCCATCTTCAAAGCCTTGGGTTATTGTTGTCTAGCTGTCATTTGATGCAACCCAGCGCAGCACAGCAGTCCAGTCTTTCTTCCAACAACACATATGATTGTTATCGGGAATTACGCGCAGGCTTGCCGCTGGTTGATTTTCAATCCATCGCCGCGTTAACGACAGGGGTATGTTCGTATCTTTTGCACCGACAAGATGCAGCTGCCTGATAGAAGTTGGCAATGGAGCACGTTTGGCAGGGTTTAAAGATCCATACAAAGGTGTGTAACCATGGTGTTGTGTCCATGCTTCAGTATCAATGTTGCCGGCTATGGTCACCACTGCAGTGACGTTGGGCAGCTGTTCTGCTATCAGCAAAGCCATTGCACCACCACCGCTATGCCCAAGCAGCACAACTTCTGAATATTGTCTGGTTTGCTCAGCAATGACGTCCACCATGCTGCCGACAACTTTTTCCGAGTACCTGGCGTAGGTCCAGTAATTTGCATCACAGGTATCATCAAGTTCCAACCCGAAATAACAAGGCCTGCCTACAAAGAGTGTATTGCCTCGGTCCAGACCCATTAACTCCAGCATTAAAGCGTTGCCCGGGGTCGGGTCTGCTCGGATAAATCGCTCCCACTGCCAGTTGACGCCGTCACCATCAATATAGACATGCACCCTGTTGCCCACTGGCTTTCGGGCCGGTGCATATACAACGTGGCGGAATTTACTACCCTCAACGGTTGCGCGCTCAAACCCGAGTAGCCGGGCCTGGCGGTCTACTTTCTGATAGGCCGGCGCACTGCAGGACATGCTTATCAACGCAGCAACGCACAGAACCGCACACAGCAAGCTACGCACAGTGAATAAATTCGAAAAATTGAAAAAATTCTTACTCAAAATTGATGGTCAAAAATAAGAAGCAGACCAGAACAGTGTAGTCGCTCCTGAGTCGAACCACGATGCAGGTGTAGTGTGACCTACAAAATACACAAATGAGTCGACCAAATTAAAGTGATTCATTTTATTAGAAATATTCTCCTCGCGTCAGCAAACGATTTATTTATTACCAAGTACGCACTTTGTTTGATCGCCCCTGCGGGCCGAAAAAAAATAGAAAAGGGGCTTTGAGCCCGCAACTGCGTAAAAGCTCTTGTAAAGGGGACGCCATTGCCTGCGAGCTACGCGTTATTGCAGACCTAATGACCCATAAGTTGTTTGGCAAGGCTCATTCGCACACTTTGGCGGCCACACTACACCAGTTTCGCAATCCATCTTGCATGTAGCGGATTACCTCCTATCTTTAATATTCCCCCACATGACTGACGGTCACAGGGCTTGCCGTAAGTTTGCACGGCTCTCCGGGACCGCACCTGAATACAGGCACCAACTGTGAACAAAGAAGAACGGAAAATTCGGGAGCGAACACTCCGATCGGTGGCGCTAAACTGTTTCGCCACTGAAAAATGGGAGGATGTCAGTGTCGCGAGAATCGCAAAGCTCGCGGGAGTCGCCAAAGGCACCGTCTACCTGCACTTCGCCAGTAAAGATGAAATTTGCGCGCGCCTCGCACTGGAATTTTACGATGAGCTGCAACAAAAATACCTGCAGATTACCGGCACAGGATCTGAACAACTTAAACAACTAATTAGCACCTCGTTTAGTCACTATCACGAACGAGCACAGTACCGGCACGTTGTACAAATTTGTCAACGCGAGCATTTTCTGGTCAATCTGGATCCGGAACTCACCGGTGCGCTGCAAAGCTCCCGACAGTTTCAACAAGAACGGATTGCTGTGGCACTTACTAAAGGAATGCGCGACAAAACTCTGCTGCCTGATGCCGGAACAAGGCTGACAGGCATTTGCAGCACGCTTAGCGGTGCCCTGGACATTTTCAGTCACCGTACGGATACAAGGCGCGAAAATAATGCCCATATACACCTGGAGCGTACCAGCATGGAAAGAACGAAAACCAACCAGCAGAGTCCAAATGAATTCATCGAGCAGGTGACTAGCTATATAATCTCAAGCGTCGAAAATAATGCCGAACCAACTGCAAAAAGCGGCACAGCCATACCTACCCTCGAATTAACTCTGGATGTTCAATAATGGGCAGATCCGCTCTCATTTCAATATTTGCTGTCATTGCATTAGTACTGTGGATGCTCAGTGGTCAGTTTGGATCTGATGACGCTGAGAACAACGGCGAGTCCAATACTGCAGCAGTAACAGAAGTAGAAAAACAAGCACCAAAAATGAAGGTGCAGATACAAAAACTTAACGCCTCAAGCATTGACCGCGAAGTTATTGTTCAGGGACAGCTCGAACCTGCAAAAGTACTGACACTTCGGGCAGAAACTTCCGGCACTATTAAAGTGCTTAATTTTAATAAAGGACAACGTATCCGCGGCGGGCAAACACTGGCCAGATTGTCTGAAGGCAATCGAGCAGCCGATGTTGCAGTCGCAAAGGCCTATCAGATTGAGGCCAACAACGAATACCAGGCTACCAGAAAACTCTCAAATCAAGGGCTGCAATCAAAGCTTAGTCTGGAAAGCGCCAGGGCCAAAAGAGAATCTGCAACAGCACAGGTAAAAGCCGCTGAGCTGGAGCTATCCTACCTGAATATTTCTGCTCCTATAGATGCACTCATAGAAGATGTGAACGTCGAGGAAGGAGACTTTATTGACCGAGGTGCGCAAATTGCCACGCTTGTTGATAACAGCCGGTTATTGGTTACCGGCCGGGTTCCGCAACAACATATTGCCGACATCGAAACAGGACAGAATGCGGTGACCAGCCTGGTAACCGGTGGTACGCATAACGGCAAAGTAAGCTACGTGTCTTCAATGGCAGAAGACACAACCCGAAGCTTCAAGATCGAGGTACTAATTGACCAGGCCCCGGCAAACATCGTGACCGGTATCAGCGCGCAGATAAATATACCGGTAGAAACAATAATGGCGCATCGGGTATCTCCTGCAGTACTGGCGCTGGACGATAACGGAAACCTTGGGGTAAAAACGCTGGCTGCAAACAACACCGTTGAGTTTCATAAAGTTAAAATCGTAAAAACAGAAAGTAACGGTGCCTGGGTAACCGGCCTTCCAAACGAGGTCACGCTTATCACGCTCGGCCAGGGGTTTGTTAACCCCGGTGAAGAGGTAGAGCCAGTTTCAGACTCGTCGGCTGAAAACAAAGCAGATACCACAACACAAACCAGCTCGGTATCGAGTGGTAATTCATGAACGCGATAATTGAAGCGGCGTTTAACCGCAATCGCGCCGTTTTATTACTACTCGTCTTCTTTGTGTTTAGTGGAATACTGGCGTACCGGGCGATTCCAAAAGAAGCTGAACCAGACGTCGCTATTCCTATCATCTATGTATCAATGAGTTATGAGGGAATCTCACCGGAAGACAGCGAGCGATTGTTGCTGCGTCCGATGGAATCAGAACTACAGAACATACCTGGTGTAAAGAAAATCACCAGCACCGGTGCCGAAAGCCACGGCTCTGTATTACTGGAGTTTGACGCGGGCTTTGACCCGGGTACAGCACTCGCCGATGTACGTGAAAAAGTCGACATCGCAAAATCGACGCTACCCAACGGTACCGATGAACCGACAGTTAACGAAATCAACGTAGCGTTGTTTCCAGTCATTACCGTTTCACTTTCAGGCCCGATACCTGAACGCAGCTTGTTGAAAATTGCTAAAAACCTGAAAGAAAAAATCGAGGCGCAGGCCGGTGTACTTGAAGTAACAATCGGCGGTGAGCGGGAAGAAGTTCTCGAAGTCATAGTTGATCCGGTTGTTATGGAAACCTACAACATTCGCTTCGAAGAATTATTCAGTCTAATTAACAATAACAATCTGCTGGTTGCAGCCGGAGCGATTGATACAGGCGCCGGCCGCATGGTGTTGAAAGTACCGGGCGTCCTTGAAGATGTACGCGATATCCTTGCCCTGCCGGTTAAAGTCGATGGCGACACAGTGATAACCTTTAGAGATGTCGCAACAATCAGCCGCACATTTAAAGACCCTAACGGCTATGCACGAGTCAACGGTCAACCTGCCTTAGCGCTTGAAATATCCAAACGTATCGGTGCCAATATAATCGAGACCAACCAGGCCATTCGCGACCTGGTGGCGGAACAACAAAAACTCTGGCCATCATCGGTTGAAGTTTTATTTCAACAGGATAAGTCAAAACAGATAGTTACCATGCTCAGTGATCTGCAAAATAACATTCTGTCTGGTGTGGTACTGGTAATGATCGTTATCATTGCAGCACTTGGAGTGCGTAGTGCATTGCTGGTTGGCCTTGCAATACCCGGCTCTTTTCTGGTCGGCATACTGGTGCTTCACAGCGTCGGCTTTACGATGAACATCGTCGTACTTTTTAGTTTAATTCTGGTGGTTGGCATGCTGGTAGATGGTGCAATTGTTGTCACCGAACTTGCTGACAGAAACATAAAAGGTGGCATGACCAGACGTAACGCCTACAAGGCGGCATCGCAAAGAATGAGCTGGCCCGTTGCCGCATCCACAGCTACAACTCTGGCGGTGTTTTTTCCGGTTATATTCTGGCCGGGTCTGGTCGGACAGTTTATGAAGTATCTGCCTTTGACAGTCATCATTTGCCTTACTGCTTCCTTGTTTATGGCACTTATTTTTATACCAGTACTCGGTGGCAGTTTTGGTG
>CAYPDN010000227.1:4780-6420 GCA_964409445.1 uncultured Granulosicoccaceae bacterium | reverse complement strand
ACCGTGGTGAAAGCTTTGTGGTTGAATCGGGCCATCCGAATTGCATCGATTCCAATAAGCGTCCGATGCATACCATCATTCCCGGAATGCTAGCCAAAGAGGGCAAAGTTGTGATGCCATACGGGGTTATGGGTGGGCACTATCAATCATACGGACACATGTATTTTCTTACCCGTATGATCGATTTTGGAAAAGATATACAGGAAGCGCAGGACTTGCCCCGTATTTTTCCGGAACCATCTGAGGGTCATGTTGAGTACGAAAGCTCTGTACCTGAATCGACCGTTGCCGGACTGCGCGCACTGGGCCATAAAATGGTGCCGGCTTCCAGTCCGTTGGGAGGGTCTCAAGCGGTATCGATAGATTGGCAGGAAGGTGTGCTTGCCGGTGGTTCTGATCCACGTAAAGATGGCTGTGCGATCGGTTATTAGCCGGTTTGTTTTATCATTAGCAGCGAGGTCGAAACTATCAGCACTGAAGCGAATAATAATATCGAATCTATTCGCGGTGTCGTGTTTGATAAAGACGGCACTCTGTTTGATTTTAATGCAGTCTGGTCTGTTTGGTGCGACCGCGTAGTTAATGAGTTGGCCGATGGTGATGTGGCTATTGCACATTCACTTTCGGAAGCGATTGGCTACGACCTGCAAAACAGAAGTTTTTCTGCGGGCTCTCTTATCGTCAGCGGTGCTGCTGATGATACTGCAAAAGCCATGGCGTCAGTGTTGTTGGAAACAGATGTAAGCCGTGTGACCAGCGTTTGTATCAAACACACAGTCGGCCTGCCGCTTGCCCCTGTTGAGAATCTGCCAGCTGTGCTGGAAAAATTAAAATCATCAGGCCTGACACTTGGCGTTGCGACAAATGATTCTGAAGCCTCGGCCCATGCGCAACTGGCTGACGGGAAAATCGCTGAATACTTTGAATTTGTTTGCGGTTTTGATTCAGGGTTTGGCAGCAAGCCCGGCGCTGGTATGCTGCAGGCGTTTTGTCGTGCGACGGGTATAACTGCGTCGGAGGTTGCAATGGTTGGCGACAGTCTGCACGACATTCACTCAGGGATCGCTGCGGGTGCGGGGTTGACTGTTGGTGTATTGACCGGGCCTGCAACTGAACCAGAACTTGCAAGTCATGCGGATGTTGTGATGGCAGATATCAATGGTCTGCTGCCGCTGCTATTGAATTGATTTATTGTGACAGTGGCGGGCAAAAAAAAGCCCGCTAATGCGGGCTGTAACTCATGCTGTGTTTTTTAATCTAGCTATGGTCAGTGTCTTTATCTTTCGTTTCAATTTTCTGCAACTTTGGAGCATCTGCCTTAGGCCTTGATGAGTCAGATTGCTTTTCAGACTCATTGCTCGCCAGCGACCGTACAGTGCTCTTTAGTTGGCTCGGTTGCACTGGAGATACGTTTTGCTTCGTACCAGCAGATTGATTGTCTGATGATGGCGGAGCACCCTTTGACGAAGTTTCTACCTGACGTAGTCCACCACCAGTCTTTACCTGGTCTGTTTTTGTGTGGCCCGTTTTTGTATCGCCAGATGTTGTTCCCGCTATTGCAGTCGGTGTGTTTGGTTTTGTGTGTGAGTGATCTTTAACGGTCGGTGCAAGGCCCGGTCCGGTTGAACTACGCTGTCCAG
>CAYPDN010000227.1:0-4680 GCA_964409445.1 uncultured Granulosicoccaceae bacterium | reverse complement strand
TCTCAGTATCTGCGCTCGCCACTACACTGACAGTTGCATCCGAAGTTGGCTTGGCCGTATCTGCAGGCGGCTGACGCTCTTTGCCCTGTTGGGTTGAGTCATTGCTTTGTGTTGTGCCAGAGGTTGAGTCAGGGTTTTGATTTCTTTGATTCTGATTGCTTCGATTTTGACTACCCTGGTTTTGATTGGTATTGCTTTTGGTGTTCTGCGTCTGCTTGTTGTCGTCCTGGCTGGTTGCAGTATCGCGCTGGTTATTTCTGTTTCTATTGTTGCGGTTTCTGTTTCTATTTTGGTTGCGATTACCTGACTGCTGAGAGCGCTGGTTGTTGTCGTTTTTGGCAGTCGACTCTGTGTTAGATTGCTCCGCGTTCTTGTTCTGTGCCTGTTGGTTGTTATTGCCCTGGTTGTTATTTTGGTTATTGCGTCCACCGCGCGAGTTGCGTTGCTGGCCTTGCTTCTGCTTATCGTCAGAGCTGTTGCCAGTCGCGTTTTTCTTGTTATTGTTGCGGCGCTTGTCATCCTGCTGATTGCGCTGGTTGTTGTTGCGTCCACCGCGTCGTGGTCGTTGATTGCGATTATTTCTGGCAGGCTTTTTGGTGGCCTGCGGCTTTTCTTCCTCGGCTTCCGTTGCGTTCTTCTTGCCGGTAAACAGAGAAGTAATGCGACCGATAATGCCTGGCTTCCCTGAGGTTACAGCAACTGCTGCAGCGGGTTGTGGAATTGGTGCAGGTGGTGCCACGGTTTGTACTGCTGCAACTTCAGATTCAACGATATCGACTTTGTCTGCAGCTGGTGTGTAGGTAGTGGTTGCGACTTTGGCAAGCTCATGGCTCTTCAGCTGGTTTGCCTGATGCTCTGACTCGCTCACTTTTATTCGCTCTATTTCATAGTGCGGGGTGTCGAGGTTGGTGTCTGGAACAAGTAGCGCCTGTGCATTGTTACGCTCTTCAATCTCGCGTATGGCATCGCGCTTTTCGTTTAACAGATAAGTCGCAACTGGTACCGGCATTTTAATAAGTACGCGTCCGGTGTTCTCTTTGAGTGACTCTTCCTCAAATAGTCTCACCAGTTGCAGCGCAAGCGACTCAACATTTCTGATTGTGCCTTGTCCTTCACAACGCGGACAGACGATCTCACTGCTCTCACCCAGTGAAGGGCGCAAACGCTGGCGTGACATCTCCATTAAGCCAAAGCGTGAGATTCGACCAATTTGTACTCTCGCACGGTCAATCTTGGCCACATCACGCAGCCGGTTTTCAACCTGGCGCTGGTTCTTCTGTACCATCATGTCGATAAAGTCGATGACAACCAAACCACCCAGGTCGCGCAGTCTTAGCTGACGGCCGATCTCATCACAGGCTTCAAGGTTAGTGTTGGTGGCAGTCTCTTCAATGTCGCTGCCTTTTGTTGCACGTGCGGAGTTTATGTCGATGGAGATCAGCGCTTCTGTGTGATCTATGACAATTGCACCACCGGATGGCAATCTCACTTCACGTTGAAAGGCCGACTCAATCTGTCCTTCAATCTGGTAGCGGTTAAAAAGAGGTACATCTTCGGTGTACATTTTTAGCTTGCGCAGGTTTTGCGGCATGTACTGCGACATAAAGGTTTGTGCCTGAGTGAATACTTCAGGTTCATCAACCAGGATCTCGCCGATGTCACTGCGGAAGTAGTCGCGCAGTGCACGTACGATAACGTTGCTTTCCTGATAGATAAGAGACGAGGGCGCGGCTTTTTCACCGGCATCCTGGATTGCTTCCCAGATTTTCACCTGGTAGTCGAGGTCCCACTGAAGTTCTTCAGTGCTGCGACCAACACCTGCGGTGCGCACGATGATACCCATGCCGTCAGGGATGACGAGGTCGTTCATGGCAGCTTTTAGATCAGAGCGTTCTTCGCCTTCAATACGACGCGATACGCCACCCGCGCGCGGGTTGTTTGGCATTAAGACCAGAAAGCGACCGGCAAGGCTTGCGAAGGTTGTGAGTGCAGCACCTTTGTTGCCGCGCTCTTCTTTTTCAATCTGAACCAGGATTTCCTGGCCTTCTTTGATACCAGCTTTTACGTTGGGTCTGCCGCCATCCTTGCGCGCCGATTCTGCGATGAATTCTTTTGCTACTTCCTTAAATGGCAGGAAGCCGTGGCGGTCCGCGCCATAGTCTACAAATGCTGCTTCAAGGCTTGGTTCAATCCGTGTGATTTTAGCCTTGTATATGTTTGATTTTTTTTGTTCTCGTGTCTTGTGCTCTATGTCCAGGTTATCGAGTTTTTGCCCATCCACTATTGCAACCCGCAGTTCCTCGGGTTGAGTCGCGTTTACAAGCATTCGTTTCATTGAAGTTATCGTCCGGTTATGGGACGGCACGTTCAACAGAAACTGCTGACCAGTTTTATTTCATCTCGCGTTTTTTACTACGTCGTTGAGAATGTCCTTTCAGGATTTTAGTTGCTGTGTCAGCAGTGTTGAATCTGGTGTTCGTGTCGAACCTATTTGGTATTTCAGGCCGCCCGGCCGCATTGGTTTTGCCAAGAAGAAGTCCTGCATAAGAAGTTCTGTTTGGTTTAGAACTTCCAGATCCGGACTTCCTGTGAGTCTTCAGCGTGTTCGCTGTGACCTGGATTATCCAGGGCAGATCATGGCCATGGCAGATCAAGGGCGGAAGATACCCGGGACTAATTGCGCCCGAGTAGTAAAAATCATGGGTAATTCTTTATGGGTAAATCTAGGTAATGCGTTGGTTAGGTAATTCTTTGTTTCTGCCAGGGAGTGTTTTCTGATAATTAGTCAATCGCCCCGAAGCTTCATGTAATATAGCAGTCAATACGGATCCCTTCAATCGGCTTACCGACTTTTCACTGTGCCTTTTTCACTGCCATTCTCCACAGTGCCATTCTCTACAGCGCCTAATGTCCCTTCTTTGCCACATTCTTGGTCACAGGCACAGGTTCTCAAGTGAGCCGCGAATCTCCTTCTACAAGCGATAATCTTTCGCAAGAGCCCGTTTTGCAAGAGCAGAGGTCCGGTGTCCGGCATGTTCAGGTAAACCAGGATCATGCAGGTCAGAGAATTGACAACTTTCTGCTGTCGATGCTTAAAACCGTACCCAGAAGTCTGGTGTATCGCATCCTGCGCACCGGACAAGTCCGGGTTAACAAAGGACGTATCAAACCGAGTTTCAGGTTATCCGAAGGGGATATCGTCAGGGTTCCACCCGTAACCGTGCCAGCTCAGCAGCAGGTTCGAGTGCCAAAATCGGTGATCGCAGAGGTAACAAACTCGGTGATAACTGATGATGATAACTGGATAGCTATCAATAAGCCTGCCGGATTAGCAGTTCACGCTGGTACCGGTGTCTCTTTCGGGATTATTGATGCGTTAAAAGAGGTATATGACGATCAATCGATCAGCCTTGTGCATCGGCTGGATAAGTCAACCAGTGGAGTAATGGTGCTGGCACGCAATCGTCGGGCGGCAGCTCATTTTCACGATTGTTTGATCGCGGGCTCGGTCAGTAAAAATTATGCCGCACTGGTTTGCGGTGAGTTAGAAAAGCCCCGCAAAGTCACAGCGATGTTGCGCAAGACTCACCCGACACCCAACGAAAATCAGGTGATTATCGATCCGCAAAATGGCAAAGAGGCAGTATCCCATTTTGCCTGCCGGGAATCTGGTCCGCGATTTTCACTGGTTGATGTTGAAATCGAGACCGGTCGCACCCATCAAATCAGGGTGCATGCTGCGTCAATTGGTCATCCGGTACTCGGCGATGAACGCTACGGGGACGAAAAGCTAAACAACTCGGTAAAGCGCCAGGGAGCAAAAGGAATGTTTCTGCATGCGCGTGAGTTGAAGTTTCCAGAGATTGGAGACAGCGCATCTGTGCGTAAACTTGAGGTGCCGATTGAACCGGTATGGCACGAGGTAGTCACCTGGTAACCCGCTAACGGTTATTGCTGGCAGGACGACCGTTTTTGACAGGTCATTGCTGGCAGGGTATGGCGGTTGCATTCTAATCTGGCCACTGACTTCTTTAAGCATTGATAATTAAGGCTTGTGAGTATGAATAACGATCATCGATGGGGCCATGACGGGCGTCGATCAGAGCCCCGTTTTGAGCGTGACCTGGCTGGTCGCTATGATCGCGAATACCGTCGTGATAAAGGTCGTCATTCCTCTCGTGATTCCGGTCGAGAGCCGGGATGGGAAAAAAACATTATTGAAAAAATTGCCACAGAGTCGCTTAAAGAGCAACGCCGTGCCAGACGCTGGGGCGTATTCTTTAAACTACTCGGGTTTGCTTACGTAGCGATCGCATTGTTACTTGCAGGTAGAAATGGCGCTTTTAATTTCTCTTTAAGTTCGCCTGAAAACCACACTGCGATTGTTGATGTTAATGGCGAGATTGCCTCCAACAAAAGTGCTAGTGCCGGTCGCATTTTGGCGGGTGTAAAAGCTGCGTTTGAAAATGCAAACACAGCCGGCGTGATTTTACGCATTAACAGTCCGGGTGGGAGCCCTGTGCAGTCTGCCCGTATATACGATGAAGTCCGACGCTTGCGCGAGAAGCACAATGACATTCCGCTTTATGCTGTTATTGAAGATATTGGTGCTTCGGGTGGTTACTACATAGCTGCATCGGCGGATAAAATTTTTGCCGACAAAGGCAGCCTTGTAGGCAG
>CAYPDN010000226.1:0-6436 GCA_964409445.1 uncultured Granulosicoccaceae bacterium | reverse complement strand
ACAACCGTATTGCGGGAACAGCTCCTTCTACTGTAACTGTTGCTGCATTTTTCGCTTCGTTTTCCGCTCAATACCAAACGGTTGATAGAGGTCGGCATCCCCTTCGGGGCGCGTTTTAAACCGACGGTGAACCCATAGGTACTGTCCTGGCTGCTCTTGAATCAAAGTCTCCACGAGACCGTTAACAGCAACGCAGTCCTGATATTCGTCTCCACTGGGAAAATCGCTAAGCGGTGGGTGGACTGTTAACTGATAGCCACTACCATCAGATTTGCGAGTTTGTGTAAACGGGATCACTCTGGCTTTCCCAAGCCGAGCCAATTGCGACATGGCCGAAAGTGTTGCAGCAGGAACCCCAAAAAAAGGAACAAAAATACTGTGCTTGCGACCGTAATCCTGATCCGGCGCATACCAAATCGCCCGCCCTTTGCGCAGTGCTTTAACCATACCTCGCACGTCCTCTCGAGGCATGGCATGACCTTCCATAGTATGACGTTCACGACCAGTACGCTGTATGTAATCAAAGACCGCATTTTTGTGTGGACGATAGGAACCATCGATTGAAAACTGCAGACCCAATAGCTTTGCGCCAATATCAATATGCGTAAAGTGTAAAGCCATCAACACCACCCCAACACCATCTTGCTTCGCCGCTTCGAGATGCTCAATGCCTTCAATCGACATTAGCTTTCGCAATCTGCGCACCGGCCAAAACCACGCCATGCCGGTTTCGAAAAACGCGATCCCAACAGACTCCATTACTTCATCTACTAACTTTTGACGTTGCGGTTCATCAAGCTCCGGAAAACAGAGTGAAACATTCGCGTATGCAATCTTTCTTCGACGTGGTGCCGCACGAGCCAGCATCCGCCCCAGAACCTTCCCGAGGAAAAGTTGCACACGGTAGGGTAACGCGCCCAGTAGAAACCAGACACCAAGGCCAAACCAGGTTGCCCAGTATCGGGGGTGTAACAACTGTGTTCGAAACTCAGGTCTGGCCATCAGTAGAGCTAATCGCTGGAAACAAAAATAAAGGAACGTCACTGTAAACGAATATGAAGGGTCAGTGCTGTAAAAAGATGTGTTGAGATAATCTTTTATTGATGTGTTATGTAGCGGATTTCTGCCAGCGCCTGCGACAGCAGAAAACTTGGTTGAGGTCCGAATATCCGAACTCTCGCCATGGCCGCACATCCGTATTCTAACTGTGACCCGCCCAACATTTACACCCAAAAAAGGCTAAATGTTCAATCGAGCTTTACCAGTTGTGAGAGATTCACACTCCGAACTCTATAGTCTGGTTGCGAGTCGCCGCAACGTTGTAGTTATGATAGAGAATATTGCCAGTTCCGGCCCTATGGAAATCGCGCCCGATACTGACGGCTACATCAAGCGCAAGCAAAAATACGTGAAGCGCCAGTTTCAGCAATCTATGATGCTGCAGGCAATACTAATTACCTTCACTATTGTGAACGTAATAATCATGGCGATTTTCTGGGCAATTGATTCATTTTCTGATCTACATCAGTTTAAGGTCTACCTCGCGTTCACAATCGCATCGCTTGAGGTTATCGGTTTCATTGCATCATACAAACTGAACCTGGAGGCTAGTCATCGAATTGCAGGCCCCATATTCAGTTTTGAACGCTGCCTTAACAACGTCGAGTTCGGCGATCTGACAAGCAGGTCAAGACTGCGTAAAACTGATCAGTTTCCTGAAACGGCGGAGCAACTCAATATCACTATAAATTCTGTGCGTATCAGAATTAACAATGCCCAATACCTTGCCGAACAAATACAGCAACATCCCGAGCATGCCGGTGAATATTCACAACAACTTGTTGAAGAACTCGCCTTTTTTAACACCACAGACTTCAACGAAGCGCGTCGTTAAATGAACCGCTCACACACATTAAAATCTAAAGCCTCACACTCCAAAACGACACAGGCAGGATTAACTCTGATAGAGTTAATGACTGTCCTCGCCATTATCAGTATATTGGGTGTGATAGGCACACCGCTGTATCAGGGCTATTCGTTAAAAACAAAGGTAGGCACTGCAATACCTTTAATGGCGCCAGTACAGAGACTTGCTACCGAGCATTTCATACTTAACAATTCGTGGCCCGCTGATAACAACGAAGCCGGTGCAAGAGCGCCTGACACCTACGATGATAACTACCTGTCCAGCATCTCGATTACCGATTCACCTGAGCCAGGTACCATTGTGCTTACCTACGATACGTCGCAATTAAAAGTGCTCGGTACTAATAACACACTCGTCTTCTACCCTGTGTTGAATGGAACCAGCAGCGTCAGCTGGAAGTGCGACAAAGGCACTATTGCGGATAGATACCGACCCGCCACTTGTCGGTCATAACCGAACCGCTCTCGCCAGTAATTGGCCAGTGTTTGGCCAGTATTTTGGTCTGATCACCAGGCCTTGAGAACCATATCTTGTAGAACCGGTTTCTCATCCCTAACGATTGTCCTGTTTTATATTCCGATACAGTACCCATATTGAACGACTTAGCTTCATCGGAATTTAATCATGCGCAATACAGTTGGGACCGTGAGCCTGGCAATTCTTCTGGCTGCCGGATGCAGTGGACGAACGAACATAGCATCCGTTGATGCGGACGTTGAAGCTGTACCTGTTACAGACAAAATCACTGCGGACGAAAAATCAACCAGCATTCTTACCGGCGCTACTTTTGTATCGGTAGACCCGTTGAACAACGACGGCACTCCACCTTCCGTCAATCAAACTCTGAGATTTACCCAGGACGAAGTAACTCATAATAAAATCGACGGCAAGGAAGTTGGCAGCTATTCCAATATTGAAGGTTCAGAATGGGTAGCCAGATTTGCCAGCGGTTCTGTCAATTTCAGCGGTGGTGGCAACAGCATCCTTTGGAATGGAACAAACTATCAAAGAGTCGCTACATCGCGGTTTGATTCTCGGCAGAGCCTGATTAGTTATTTAGATGGTTCTACCTACGCCACTGTGGACCAGTTCGACATAGGTGAAAATGCCTTTGGACAGGTAGCGTTGGGGAAATGGTCAGTGCAATTTGCAGACAATCAAATTGTCTGGTCGGTTCAGGGTACTGTAACGGTTGGCACCTATTCCTTTAACAATGGCTCCAGTTTTAATATTGACGTGGGATTTAACGAATTAACAGCGTTTATTCTGAACAATGATCAACTCGTTATTGACTCCATTGTCTACCAGAGAGAAGTTAGCAACTAACCAGACTCCCAACCGAGTCCGGCCAAAGTAATCAACTAAAATAACCTCGCCTCTGCCACTACTCCGAAGGTAAACCCGTAGCGGCTATAAAAATACAGCATAAACAACGCTACAGCGACCACACTGCCACCAAAAATCACGAGTGGTTTAACAGAAACACGACTGATTGCCATATCAGCAATAATATAGGCGAGCAGCCCGAACGGATAGTTCAATTCACCGATAATCCAGAACCAGGCCTTTGGCCCGGTGATATCACCTATGCGAAAAAACCAAAGTATCGGCCAGAACGCTATCCATAAAACAGTTCCAAGTATTAGCCTTCGGACGAGAGTGCCAATCAACGGGTTCTTGCTTTGTGCCACAGATGCCATCTACTCCTGAACCTCATGCACTTCTATTACGTTACCTTCCGGATCATAAAAGAATACCTGATACCAGCCCTGTACCGCAGTGTTACCCCAATCGGAATAAGGAATGTTCTTTTCCTCAAGATGTCGCTTAAAGGCTTCTATATCATCGGTTCTATACGCTATGTGCCCAGAGACTGCCGGATTGACCGTGTGGCCTGTCCTGAAACTTAGCTCAACATCACGCTCCGCCATGTGTAACTGCACATCACCGTCGGTGGCGAATGCCACATCACTCTCAAACCCCTTTTTTCTTTCAAGCTGAGGCAGAAGTTTTTCGTCTTCCTCGTCAAGGCCGATCACATCTCGATAAAACCGATCTAACTCAGTCACGTTACTGGTGGATAGATTAATATGGTGCAATTTCAGCTTCATGATTGTTTGTCCCCGGGACTTGATATTCTCAGCCTGAACTACGGTGTACTGATCTGCCTTCGATCACATTAGGTCGAAGCATATCGAACTACAAGGTGTCTCGTAAACTTATCTCGAGACCTACCGGGTTGATACATAGCTATATCCCCTGCAAAAGGAGAACAAGCTTTAATACCTGACTATCCTGACAGCCTGGGCGGATCGACGCCGCCGGAACCTACGGCTTGCACACAGGGCTTGCACCAGACAACACAATCGGTAACATTCCGATAACCCACTTCGCGAAGCAGACATCACTCATGTATAGAGTCGAAGTATCCGACAACGGCGAAATCGCAACACTTAAGTTAAACGATCTGGCACCAATCCGATACCATGCTATCTGGCTACGCGATAATGCTCATGATGAATCGACACGCGCACCGGGGAATGGCCAGCGTCTGATTCCCTTGTCTGATATACCCGCTAATATTTCTATCGCCAGTGCAAAGATCACCAACAGCACATTGCAAATTCTATTCAGGCCAGAAAATAAAACCATAGAATACGATATCAATTGGCTGGCCAAACACAGCTACGACAACTCCAACGAAAAACTGGCCGGCTGGACCGCCGAAGGGATAACAACCTGGGACGCACAACTGTACCCGACTCTTCCAACCGCCGACTTTAAACACATAAAAAATGACTCAGTCGCACTGTGTAAATGGCTATCACAGGTTCACAAATACGGTTTTGCCAAACTAACTAACGGACCGATAGAACCTAAAGCCCTGCTACAAGTGGTGAAACTATTCGGCTATGTTCGAAAAACCAACTATGGTGAATACTTCGAAGTCAGAACCGAAGTTAATCCGAGCAACCTCGCCTTCACCGGGCTCGGCCTTCAGGCCCACACAGACAATCCCTATCGCGACCCTGTACCAACACTGCAAGTACTCTACTGCCTGGAGAACTCGGCAACGGGTGGAGAGAGTATGGTAGTTGACGGTTTTAAAGCCGCGATACAATTACGTGACGAAAAACCAAAGTGGTTTGAGCTTTTGTCGTCGCATTGCGCCCGATTCGAGTACGCGGGTGAGGCAGATGTTCTTTTACGCTCACGCAAACCAATGATAGAACTGGCACCTGACGGTGAGCTGGTTGCAGTGCGATTTAACAATCGCTCAGCGGCCGCAATTACCGACGTTCCTTTTAGCGACATGCCAGGCTACTACGCTGCGTATCGCAGACTGGGTGAAATAATAGACGACAGCAAAATGCAGGTGGCATTCAAGCTGTCACCGGGGGAGTGCTTTATTGTCGACAATACACGTGTACTACACGCCCGCAAGGGCTATTCCGGTGAGGGCCACCGCTGGCTGCAGGGATGCTATGCCGATAAAGACGGTTTGTATTCCACACTGGCAAGCCTTGAACAAAACTTAGCCGAAACAGCATCATCATGACCAAAGCTGATATCCATACATTGAATCACGAAAATATCGTTGAGTTTTTACAGGACATATTCAACCGACGCGGCGGGGAGGAATATCTGGGTGAACCGGTCACCATGGCTCAGCACATGCTGCAGGGCGCGCATCTGGCTGAGATCGCAGGTGAACCAGAGGTAACCATAGTCGCCGCACTGTTACATGACATTGGCCACTTCACCAGTGAATTTGGCATGTTCTCAATGAATGACACAGAAGACCGATATCACGAACAAGCAGGAGCTACAGTATTGCAGCCCTTTTTTCCGAGCGTTGTCACTGACTGTGTAAAACATCATGTTTCTGCAAAGCGCTATTTATGTGCAACCAAGCCTGAGTACTTTCAGCAGCTGTCGGACGCATCTGTTCATTCGCTAAACTTACAAGGCGGACCAATGTCACCTGCAGAAGTACAAATATTCGAGCAACAGGAAAACCTGCAGGAAATAGTCAAGGTTCGACAATTCGACGATAACGGCAAAGTAGCCAACCTAAAGACAAAATCGTTCGCAGAATACGCACCAATGGTACAGCGGGTCGTTGATAGCTGCAGAGACCAACATGGCTAAAGTCTGTCTTGTCATCGTCGATGGAATGGGCTTTGATGCCTGTGTATCGGAGTGTGGTTATCTTGAGGGATCTGTTGAAGCCGGTGTTGCTCAACGCTGGGCAATGCAGGCATGTCTGCCCACTATTTCTGCCGCATTGTACGAAACGATACACACAGGCCTCGCACCAAATGATCACGGCATTCTGGGCAACGATCACCTGCGTGAATCGCTACACGATAATATTTTCAACATCGCAAAATCGAAAGGCAAAACTACTGCAGCGGTAGCACACAGCTATTTTCACATACTCTATGGCGGCAGCGCCTTCGATCCTTTTTTGCATTGTGAAATAAACGATCCAAACGCACCCGTACC
>CAYPDN010000225.1:0-6440 GCA_964409445.1 uncultured Granulosicoccaceae bacterium | reverse complement strand
GCTTCATTATCTTTCGCACTGGCAATTCGTTTGTAAAGAATCAGTCGCGTATGGACATCTGCGACATAGTCACCCGGCAAAATAGCCGGAATTCCCAGCTCGACTTCGGTAGATTGCGCCAGCGGCGCTTCAATATCAGGTATACGGCCCGCTTTTAACGCATCTACCGCGCGTTCCAGTAGTTGCGTATAGAGAGTAAATCCAATTTCCTGAATCTGACCGCTCTGCTCATCGCCCAGCAGCTCTCCGGCCCCACGGATCTCCAGGTCATGTGTTGCGAGTGTAAATCCGACGCCGAGTTCTTCCAGCGATTCAATTGCTGTCAGTCGCTTCTCTGCATCTTTGGTCATGGATTTTTTTGGCGGCGCGAGCAGGTACGCATAGGCTCTATGGTGAGAGCGGCCGACACGTCCGCGCAGCTGGTGCAACTGTGCCAGCCCGAGTTTGTCTGCCCTATTGATTATAATGGTGTTTGCGGTCGGTACATCGATGCCGCTTTCGACAATGGTGGTACAAAGCAGAACATTGAAACGCTGGTGGTAGAAGTCGAACATGACTTCTTCAAGCTGTCTCTCACCCATCTGGCCGTGTGCCACACGAATAGATGCTTGTGGAATAACCTCAGATAACTGCCGTTCAATGCGCTCTATAGAGCTGACTTCGTTGTGCAGGAAGTATGCTTGCCCGCCGCGAGCCAGCTCGCGTTGGATGGCTTCTTTAATTTGTGTGTCTGACCACTCACCGACAAAAGTTTTTATCGGATGTCTGTTAGGTGGCGGAGAGGCGATAATTGAGAGATCTCTTAAACCAGATAAACCCATGTTAAGGGTTCGTGGGATAGGAGTTGCTGTCAGAGTCAGTATGTCGACTTCAGCGCGCAGCTTTTTCATGTGTTCTTTGTGGCGTACCCCGAAGCGGTGCTCTTCATCGATAATCACCAGCCCGAGGTTTTTATAGCCAACGGATTTTTGCAACAGTTTATGCGTACCAATTACTATATCTACCGCACCGGTTTTAAGTTTGGCAAGAACTGATTCCTGCTCTTTGTTGGTTCTGAAACGCGACAGGCACTCTATTTGTACCGGCCAGTCTGCAAATCGATCCAGAAAATTCTGATGGTGTTGGTGTGCGAGCAGGGTGGTTGGAACCAGAATTGCCACCTGCTTGCCACCATCGACAGCCACAAAAGTCGCACGCATCGCAACTTCTGTTTTACCAAAGCCCACGTCGCCGCAAACGACTCTGTCCATTGGTTGTGATGAACGCATGTCTGCAACGACTTCATCAATGGCGCGATCCTGATCAGGGGTCTCCTCATACGGAAAGGTTTCGGCAAAAACGGCGTAGTTATTGGTTTCTTCTTTGTAGGCAAAGCCTGTTTTGGCAGCTCGTCTAGCGTGTATTTCCAGTAGTTCAGCGGCAACATCATGTGCTTTTTGTGCCGCTTTACGCTTAACTTTTTGCCATTGCTCACCACCGAGTCTGTGGAGCGGTGCAGATTCCTCTGACGCACCCGTATAGCGACTGATTAGATGTAGTGAAGACACAGGCACATAGAGTTTGTCTTCTTTGGCGTATTGCAACGCCAGATATTCAGTATTGGCAGCACCGACATCAAGAGTGACCAGCCCGATATATCGACCAACACCGTGATCAATATGAACTACCGGTGCACCAATTGATAAGTCTGCAAGGTTTGCAATGACCGCATCACTGTCTCGGGTGGCAGCACGCCTGCGTCGTCTTCGCGCTTGCTCGGCACTTGTGCCTGAGACTTGTGACTGGCAGACAATCGCAATGCCATTATCCGCTACATCTGGCAGCACCATGCCGGTATCAAGCGGCGCTGCACAGATGCAGTACTGGCGATCGCTGGTTAAAAACTCCTGCCACGTTTCCACACTACTGACGGGCACATGGTTGCTGATCAGCATTTCCATAAACGCTTCACGTCTACCGGCCGATTCCGCGGCAAACAATACGCGACCCGCAAAGTCATCCAGAAACGTTTGCAGCATACCTATAGGGTTTTCGAGTCGAACCGTGAGCGGAAATTTGCCCGGTGCTTTGGTGTTGAAATTATGGTTGCTTTTAGACTCTGGTAATTCTGCTGCAGAAATATTGGTGCGCGTCAGTTGCTTAATACGATCATTAACTTCTGATGCTTCTATGTACAGCTCATCCGGCTTTAATACCGGACGTTCAATGTCGTAGCGTCTTTGCTCATAGCGCTCATGCAATTGCTCGGTAAAGTCATGCATTGCTGCAGCGCAGTCACCGGATTGTATAACGGCGGCATTGTCATTCAGATAATCAAAGATGGTTACCATTTCATCAAAGAATAATGGCATGTAGTATTCACAACCCGACGGTACGACACTATTACTGACGTCCCTGTATACAGGGCTCTCGCGGCTCGATTCAAAACGTTGTCTAAAACCCTGCCTGAAGCGCGTAATGTCTGCTTCATTCATCGGGAATTCCCGTGCCGGCAACAGCTCCACTCGATTGATCGGGTTACCAACGTCTGCTATCTGATCTGATGGGTCGAATTTGAAAATTGATTCAATATCATCATCGATATAGTCAATTCGAAAAGGCTTGTCTGATGCCATCGGGAAAAGATCAAACAATGAACCGCGGACCGCGAATTCACCATGTTCTGTCACTTCACTGACATTTCTATAGCCCGCGGTAACAAGCTTTAAGCGAAACTCGTCCATCGGCAATTCATCGCCGGCGCTAATGATAAGTGCCTGTTGATCAATGTATGACGCGGGACATAATCTTTGCATCAAGGTGGAGACCGGCAATACTAAAACACCTGCCTCTGTGCCGGGTAATTGGTACAAAGTTTTTAAGCGTTGAGAGACAATGTCCTGATGCGGTGAAAAAAGATCGTACGGTAATGTTTCCCAGTCTGGAAAACTCAGAATGGTCAGGTCGTGTGCAAAAAATCTTAGTGCGTCTTCAAGGTTAAATGCTTCAGCACTTGTTGGTGTCACAACCAGCGTTAACTGATTTGTTGTCTGAGCCTGTTCAGCGATTGCCAGCGCATTTGCGCAGCCGTACAGTTTGCCCCAGTGTGCGCTGGATTTTTTGGGTAGGTCTAGTACCAGAGGGTCGGGCATGTGAAGTTGGGCGCCACAGTGTGGACAGCGATAGCAGTGCGTTGAATGATGTCGGCGGCGAGGGCATAACCGGTGTCCACCGCTACCCTCAATATCCCACCAACTCTACCACATTCTGCGTCTTCATTGGGCCGGCCATGCCCCAGGGATTTGCCAGCACGCCCGACGCACGCTCGCGGTTTTTGATGGCGATTACGCTGTTAGTTGCCGCGCTGACTGACCTGCCGCCTGGACGACAAATAGTGACATTAAATTAGCGGGATAACTTTAAATAAGAGTCGGCGTATCGCGCACCGAGGGTTCGCAAAGCCTGAGCATCGAAGTGTCTGTCGTCACCGATTGTCGATAGATCGCTTGCCCGTACGCATGCAGTGTTCGGATCACTATCATTGTTCAGGGCGTTTAGCCGTCTATTGATTGAATCGATCTTGGTTTCACCGCAGATAAACGGAGCATGAGGTTGAGTCCATGATTCGTTTCGCAGGTTGTAAATCAGGGTGTAAATTGCATCGGTATAGGATTGTCTGTCTTGTCCATCAGACTCTCCCTGATGCCACAGGATTCCATCCAGTGCGCTTTTATGTGGCAATTGGTTTATTGCATCGAGGACTTTGGTTTGTACGGTACTGTAGAACGGATTATCCAAATCCCAGGTCTCTATTTTTGCGCCAGGCGCTGTTGCCAGTACAAATCCCACAACACGAGACGGGTCTCTTGCAGCCAGAGATTTACCGAAGTGCAGCGAGAAGTTATTAGATGGTTCGGTCTCTGGATCGTTACGCGGGTGATAGCCGAGATCCCAAACTTGATTCAGATCTGCAATCTGCCAGCCTTGCTTGGTAAAAGCGAAGACGCTGTCACTCGGTGCATCTGCTGACCGATCGTATGTGGTTCCTGCCCCAAGTGCGTTTGATTGTCCGGTAACCAGAATCAGGTCAGTGATGTCAGCGGCTGTTACAGGTCTGTTTGCTGTTCGACCGGACTCGGGTTCAGAAGAAACCGTTGGTGATGCAGGAGTAAAGCTGTTGGTCACCAGGCAAGTGTTATTGTTTTCCCAACCGAAGCCGTCGCCGTCACTGTCGCTGTCCGCTCTTGTACAGGAGGCTCGAGCATCCGGGGCAATGGGTTGTAGCGTTAGCACTGGAGCCGAAAGCGTGGGGCTGATTGTCAGAGCTGGTGGTGAGGATGCATTCATTGTGTAGCTGGCGCAGTACCATTCGCCGCCGAACGGATCACAATCGATACGGGTAACTGTGCATTGGCTTGTGAAGTTGTTTCTGGCTTGTGTGAGTGTCTCACCTTTTACGACACAGGCTTCCTGAGCTGATACGGCCGGGCTTGAAAATATTGAGAGAACAGCCAGCAACAGGCTGGTTTTAGTACGGAGTATGGTCACGGTGCCAGTCCCTGATATAAATCGACAACAGTATTCTGGTAAGAATGTACAGCAGGCACAATGAAAACGATCACAGTTTTCCGTCCATTTGTGCGATTTGCGTCAGGCTACTTTTTTCTTTTCTAATTAAGTTAAAAAATGTGTTTTTATGAAATTAGCAGTGACAACTAATATCTGTGTTGTAGCTATCTCGTTATGTTTAGGTAAGCGTCACCATATCGCGCACCGATTGTTCGCAGTGCCCGCGCATCAAAGTGTACGCCGTCACTCCGGGTCGATAGATCGATTCCCTGGACACATGCTGTTTTTGGGTCACTGTCCCCATTCAAACCGTTAAGTCTTCTATTGACCGGAGCGATTTTGGTTTCACCGCATATAAATGGTGCTTGATTTTGAACCCATTGTTCATTTCGAAAGTTGAAAATCAGTGAATACAAAGCATCGGTGTAGGATTGTATGTCTTGTCCGTCAGATTCCCCCTGGTGCCAAAGAATCCCGTCAATGGAATTTTTATGGGGCAGTCGGCTGAGCGCATCAATGACTTTGCTTTGCACTGAGTTGTAGAACGAACTACCCAAATTCCAGGTTACGATTTTAGAACCGGGTGAGGTAGCCAGTATGAAACCTACAACACGTGACGAATCCCTCGCAGCTACTGTTTTACCGAAGTGCAGAGAGAAATTATTGGAAGGGTCGGTTTCCGGATGATTCCTCGGGTGCCAGTTGAGGTCCCAAACCTGGTTTAGGTTCGCCACTTGCCAACCGTTGTCGGTGAAAGCAAAGACTCTGTTGTTTGGTGCGTCCAGTGACGGGTTGTAATCTGTTTCTGCACCGAGTGCATTTGATTGTCCGGTAACCAGAATCAGGTCAGTGATGTCAGCGGCGGTTACAGTTCCCGTTTGACCGGAGCCAGGTGCTGATTGCGGTGTAACTACCGTTACAGGAGTTGAGGGAGCAGGGGTTGCGGGAGCTGGAGTGGCGCTGTTGGTGACCACGCAGCTTTGATTGTTTTCCCAACCGAAACCGTCTCCGTCACTGTCGCTGTCGGCTCTTACGCATGACGGCCGAACCCCTGGGGTCGAAGGCTGAGGAGCTGCGACCGGGGCAGGTGCCGGAATCACCTGGCTAACCGCTGGTGCTGTGTTGCTGATTTCAGGTGCAGAGCTATTGGTCACTACGCAGGTCTGATTGTTTTCCCAACCGAATCCGTCGCCATCACTGTCGCTGTCTGCCCTTGCACAAGATGGCCTGATACTCGGGGTGGCGGGTTGTGGTACCGCGATTGGTGTCGCGACTGGTGATGTGTTGCCGACCGTGAGAGCTGGTGGTGTTGAAGAGTTCAGGTTGAAGCTCGCACAGTACCACTGACCATTGAAAAGATCGCAGTCGACGAGTTCAACAGTGCATTGATTGCCGAAGTTACTTCGTGCCTGTGAGAGTGTGCTCCCACTGACTACACAATCTTCCTGAGCTAATGCAACCGGACTGGATATGATCGTTAAGATAGTGAGTGGCAGACTGAAGGCGAAGTTGCGAAACAGACTCATGACGTCCTTTCCCTTGGGTTAAACCGAGCCGGCACTTCCGATGGAAAGATGCGCCAGAAACTGTGAAAGCTATCACAGTTTTTCAGATAATTGGAATAGGTGTCACAATTTTCAGCTGGTGCTGGTTATTGCCTGAAGCATTGTTAAAAAGATTGGTAAGAGCGGGTGTACAGACGGTCGGAAAGTGTTCTGAAAACACTTAGCTTATCGAGAGAACTTGTTGCGTGAATTTAATTCTTAAGTAGTAAAACAAAGCTAGTATATAGGCGCTTGAAGCGTGGTGCGATGCTAACGCAGGCCCCGTAGACTGTGAATGGATTGCAAGAGTGCACTACACTTTCAAAGCGTCGTGCAAACAAAGTCTGC
>CAYPDN010000224.1:0-6445 GCA_964409445.1 uncultured Granulosicoccaceae bacterium | reverse complement strand
GGCGTAAAGATAAAGCGGTAAAAAAAATCGTCAATGACTTCGGCAGCCTTGAAGTATTTAACGAAGCAGACAGAGATCGTCTTGGCGCTTTTGCAGAATCGGTTCCGGAAGATCAACGTATCAACACACTGAACATGGCTGCCGACGGCATACTGCATCGATTTAACCAGCGCCGCAGCCAGTACTTTAACGGCATTCGCAAGTATACCCGTCAGCAGATAGATGTAGCCGATCAAATTGAATCACACTTAAACGAACTGGTCAGTCTCGCGAACAAAACGGATGACGAATCTCTAAAAAGGAAAAAAGAACTAGAGGATACTTCAGCCTGGCAACAACGGATCTTCGATCGCCGCGAAAGTGCAATTAGATTACTATGCGAAACACCTGTTGACCTTGAAACACTACTCGGTGACATACTGCGCGATCTGGCGCAGTATTTACCCTGACTTCTACTGGTAGTTGTTCGTGGGAAACAGAAATAAAAAACCAGGCAAACATAATCAATCAAGCATTGATATTTCAGCGCCGCCAGATACAACTGCTAACCTGTCCCGCCGAAGCTACCTTGCTTATCTCACCACACTAAGCAGTGCCATGGTGCTGCCATCCTCGTATGCGAACGACACGTCAGATAACGTATCAAGCCCCGAGGCACTCGATTTCGGTTTTATACGACAGCCCCCGGGAGAAATGTATTCTCTTGAAACCCACCGACTTCATTCATGGTCATTGGGAGAAGGCAACTGCACCGTAGTGCTGGAGCCCGGCCTGGGTGGCTCCACCCTGGAGTGGCTTCCGATGGCGGAAAAGCTCGGTAAGGAAGCACAGGTCTTATTATATGACCGAGCCGGATACGGATGGAGCGATCCGGGTATCAACCCAAGACATGTACTGCGACTTGCCAGCGAACTAAAATCACTGCTTGAAATACGCTCCATAAATGGCCCGCTGATACTGGCAGGACACTCCTACGGCGGTTTGATAATGCGGGAGTTCGCTCGAATCGCCGACAACCCGATCAAAGGTCTGGTGCTGGTTGATTCATCCCATGAAGATCAGTTCATCCGTCTGGCCGACGAAGATGGTGTCTCTATGCTCCCTACTTCGGACCATTTTGTAGTGTCAGCGCCAGAGCTTCCCACCGGTCTGCGTGACGATGTCCGCAGAAAAATACTGGCATTTTCGAAAATGCGTAAATCTTACGCAGCATTGCACGCTGAATTGTCCTCGTTCAAAGTTTCCTGTGATTACATCAGAGAGCAAAACCATCGATTTAATTTTCCGGTTACAGTGCTTAGTCGCGGACTCGATCCTTCTCAGTCATCAGAAAATAATAAAGAGATCGAATCGGGGAAAGGAAATAACAAAGAAGCTATCTGGCAGGAATTACAGTCTGACTTACTGAATCTTAGTGAACAGTCAGTGCAGCGTATAGCGGCGATGAGCGGGCACCACATCCATATAGACCAGCCACAAGTTGTCATTGACGCCATTATGGATTTAACAAAATGACAGTAAAGAACAATGCGCAATCTAATGAGGAGTTTGTTGCCGGCGGTGGCTTATTGTCCAGACGAAGCTTTATTACCCGTGCAGCGGGCAGTTCACTTTTCTTACCTATGCCGTTTATTGCAGCAGCGGAACTGGAGAAAGAACCCGACTCATGGCGCACTCCGGGGAAAGAATTTTCAAACTACGGCCAGCCACCCGATTCAACTGAACATCCGATCCGATGGATTTCCAATCACCCTGCAGTTCCCGGTGAAGGGGTTTCATGGACGCCATATCATCAACTGCACGGCACTATTACACCCAACGGTTTGCATTTCGAACGGCACCACAATGGCATACCTGAAGTCGATGCCAGCAAGTGGGAAGTGGCGATACACGGACAGGTAAAGTCACCTGTTGCATTCTCTCTTGAAGATCTGCATCGACTGCCATTTCACACTCGTCAGTTGTTCATAGAATGCGGTGGAAACAGCAATGCCATGTGGCGAGAGACACCTGTTCAGACTGCAGCTGGCTATATACCCGGACTCATGTCGTGCGCTGAGTGGACCGGGGTATTGCTCTCCGATCTATTGCAGCGAGCAGGCATTAAAGCTAACAACCACTGGATTATTGCAGACGGACTGGATGCCGCCGGGGTCACTGTCAGTATTCCAATCGAAAAAGCCATGGACGACATTCTGATAGCCCTCTATCAGAACGGCGAGCCGATTCGACCGGAACAAGGCTACCCTGCCCGACTGGTAGTTCCCGGGTGGGAAGGAATTCGTCAGATAAAGTGGTTAAGGAGTTTGCAGGTCAGCGACCAGCCCCTGATGTCTAAATATGACACTGTCAGCTACACCGAGCTTATGCCAGGTGGTAAATTTGATCGCTTCACTTTTGCAATGGATGTTAAATCGTTTATTACCCATCCATCACCTGGACATGAGCTGACCCAAACAGGCTTGTATGAAATTCGCGGTGTCGCCTGGTCCGGTCATGGAAAGATAAAACGTGTTGAAATCAGTGCAGATGGCGGGAAGTCGTGGGCTGATGCACAACTGCAAACACCGATACTCGATAAATCATTGGTTCGCTTCGGACTACCCTGGCGCTGGTCTGGCGCTCCCGCCAATTTGCTAAGCAGAGCGACTGATAATCAAGGCAATATTCAACTAAGTAGAAATGCCGCTATCGAAGCTAAAGGCACCAACGCTTATTATCACTACAACGGTGATACTGTCTGGTCGGTAGACGCCAACGGAAGTGTTAGACATGCCTATTTATAAGTTTCGACTCACCTTCAAACCTGCGCTGGTCGTTTTCCTGTTTGGCTTATTTGCTGGTTTCACATCGGCTCAGGATGGAGCAAATGATATCCCCGGTCGTGAACTCACGACGGATGAAATTGAACATCTGGATAATCATATATTTCCAGACGGGCGAGGATTGCCTGATGGACAAGGGACTGTCGCAAACGGTCAGGTGCTATACACAGAGAATTGCGCAGCTTGCCACGGTAGTAGCGGCGAAGGTGCAAACTCGGTGGAACTGATCGGTGACAGAGAGTTACTCACCTCTCAATACCCGGACAGGGGTATTGCCGTCGTCTGGCCATACGCACCCACCTTGTATGAGTACATTAACCGCGCAATGCCACCTGACAAAACAGGTGCTTTCAGCAGCGAAGAACTATATTCGATTGTCGGCTACGTTCTGCATTTAAACGAACTGTTACCCGCGAACGCGTCTGTTGATAAGTCCGTATTGGCTGGACTCATTATGCCGAACAGAAACGGTTTTAGAGATGTCTGGCGATCAGACACAGAAGCTAATGGATTGCATGCAGGCAGCGAGCAATCTGTAGTACCCGCTGCAGATGCTGAATCCGAAAAGACTGCGACAAATACTCACGACATTACCGCTGTGGCAGTTAAATTCAACCCGATGTTCACTTATATTGATAAGGGCGACACCGTCAGTTGGTCAAGCATGGGTGGTCACAATATTGAAACCCTCGATCAAATGGTGCCCGCAGGACAGGCAAAGATAAACTCTGAACTCGGCGCTAACGTGAGCGCTGTGTTCGAAACTGAAGGCATAGTGGTATATAAGTGCACACCACACTGGGGCGCTCGCATGGGTGGTGTTATTGTTGTCGGCAAACCAGATAATCCTGCGGCGATAATAGAAGCTTATTTAGAAGCAATAGAAACGGACAGGGCCAACTTACTCCCCGCTAAAGGCTTGCTTAAGAAACTTCGAAAAGATATGGAAGCCAAAGGATTGATGTAGTACGGTCTCTACTTTTCGCATTAAAGAAAAACTGAACAGCGTGCTAAACGCTCTTCCGATATACCTGGATTAAAAACGCCATGAGACCATGTGACAGATTTTTTGGGGAAACGCTTGACTACAGATAACTATCTCAGTGACTGGCGTAATAGGGCTCTCACTACCGAAAATGAAATTAACAAGGTAGTCATTGGCCAGCAATCCTTAGTCAAACTAATCACTATTGCGCTATTTGCTCGTGGGCATGTCTTGCTTGAAGGCGATGTGGGGGTTGGAAAAACTACGGTATTGAGAGCTTTTGCGAGATCCGCCGGCGGTAGCTTCGAACGCACAGAAGGCACAATAGATTTAATGCCAAACGATCTCGTCTATCACACCTTTGTCGACACTGACGGCCAGCCACGTATCGATCCGGGTCCACTACTGCGTCACGGCGAAAACCTTACAACCTTTTTCTTTAACGAAATAAATCGTGCCCGACCACAGGTGCAATCACTACTATTGCGAGCAATGGCGGAACGCACAGTATCGGCGTTTAACAGAGAATATCACTTCCCACATATGACGGTATTTGCCGATCGCAACAAGGTTGAAAAAGAGGAAACCTTTGAACTGGCATCTGCCGCACGTGACCGGTTTATGTTTGAGCTGAATATGTCCACCCCTGTCGACGGTGACATTCGTCGATCACTGATCATCGATACTGCATATCACAATGCCGACAAACTTATTGAGTCGGTACCTGAAGGTTCATGTCCGGGAGATCAACTCAACGATATAGGTCGGACAATCCAGGATCATATTTGGGTCAGTCCGACAATCGAAAGATATCTGCTGGATGTATGGCGGGCGACAGAGGTTCCTGAACGTTTTGGAATTTCACTCGAAGGCATCGACATGAAACGCCTGATTCTTGCTGGTGCCAGCCCCAGAGGCATGAGTGCACTGGTAAGAGCGGCACGCGTAGTCGCATGGATTAATGATCGTGATCATGTAGTTCCTGAAGATGTGCAATACGTGCTGCCGGCAGCTTTGAAACACAGAGTGTTTTTCAACCCGATATATGAATTGCGTCGCGCAGAGATTGCGCCCAGACTAATCCATGCAATTACCAATGTGGTCGCAGCACCCTGATGGCTGCAAACGTCACAGAATTTGTCTATCGATTACCGGGTAATACAGTAAGTACCCGACCAGGTGCGCACCGCAGCAGCAGTCGCGGATCAGGTATGAACTTCGTATCGCATGCAAGGCTTCTTGATCAGCCCGACCCTAGACGCCTGGATCTGCGCGCCAGTATCGGCAACATTAGAAAAGAATGGCTGGTAAGAGTTAATCAACAGCGTGCTGCCGTGTCGGTCACAGTGATTGTCGATGTCTCTGCCACCATGCACTTTGGATCGACACACTCAAAAATCGAAGTCGCTGCCGATTTTCTCGAAGCACTGGGCTATAGCGCCGGCGGACTTGGCGACTCAGTCGGTATGATTGCATTCGACAAAGAGATGCGTCACGACTTAACACAGCCACCAAGATTTGGTCGTGGTACCGGGCAACACATGGCGACAAAGATTCGCTCGTGCGAACCCACAGGAACCGCCAATGCCGAAGCACTGTCTCAGTGCGTTGAATCGGTCGCTGGTAAATCTACATTGGTTTTTATAGTTAGTGACTTTCACTTCCCGATAGATCAATTGGAACAATTTCTCGATCCGCTTGCAGGTACGCTTATCGTACCCATCGTAATATGGGACCAGGCGGAAGTTGTACCACCGGCCGGCAACCACTTGTTATCGATGCGACAAATGGGAGGTAATCGCCGCCGCCATATCTGGCTAAGCCCCGATAAACGTGCAGAGTGGCATAAAAATGTAGTAAAGCGAAAAAATCAGATTGCCAAGGTGTTCGCACCCAGAGATGAACAACCGTTTTTTATCACCAATGGATTTAACGCAGAAAAACTTTCGCGCTATTTCATGGAAACGAAAGCCTGATGAACAGGACTTTCCAGAACTTTTTGGCTCTGAACTTATTAACAATAGGGTTGTATTGCACATCAATTAACACAGTGGCACTAGCCGAATTGCTGGACAACGGTCTGCAGGTACAGAACCCGACAAGATCTTTCGGTTACTTTGTTGGCGACACGCTGGAACAAAAAATCAATCTCGATTCTGGCAATCTCATCGACCCGGAGCTTCCGAGTGAGCAACGAGTGAATGAATTTCTTTACCGTCTTGCCACCAAAGTTGAAATCGTAAACAAACAAAGATGGCTGCATATCCGTTACCAGATCATCAATTCACCAAATCAAACAACCACGATAAATTTGCCTGGCCATACGTTTAAATCAAAGTCACATGAAGAAGTAGTACTCGCCCCATGGAACTTTAATGTAGCAGCACTAACCACTACTGACAATGTAACAGATGAAAATGATGGCAATCTGTCACCACTTGATGATATCGCAGGGCTATCACTGTTGGAGAAACATGATAACAAAGGATTAAAACTTAGTCTTGCCGCATTACTATTGACAATTTTATTATGGCTTATCTGGTGGATAGCTCGCCATTTTAGAGATCAGCACACTTTACCCTTTGCCAATGCTCATCGGATAATAAAAAAATTACCGGCAGTCGAAAGAGATACG
>CAYPDN010000223.1:0-6487 GCA_964409445.1 uncultured Granulosicoccaceae bacterium | reverse complement strand
GGTTCCATCTGACGATTAAGATTGGCCAGCTGCACTTCATATTCAAAATCCGAGACTGCCCGCAAGCCACGGACAATCACAGACGCTTCGTGCGCTTTAGCGAAGTCGACAAGCAAGCCGCTAAATGTTTCAACTTTAACATTCGGGTATTTAGCCAATACCTGCTCTGCCATA
The DNA here is from genome assembly GCA_964409445.1 of uncultured Granulosicoccaceae bacterium. Classification (GTDB taxonomy): domain Bacteria; phylum Pseudomonadota; class Gammaproteobacteria; order Granulosicoccales; family Granulosicoccaceae. The sequence goes on along the minus strand of CAYPDN010000223.1, from coordinate 6,313 downwards.
TCGCAGCGCTGCTCAAGATCAAAGTGTGGTTTTTTCCCCGGACTGGCGGCGACCGCAATAATCAGATGATCAAACATTTTTGCCGCACGACTGACGACGTCAATATGGCCGAGCGTGACCGGATCAAATGTACCCGGATAAATTGCGGTGATATCCAATTTGGAATCCGTTATTCAGTAAAATAAAAATTTATCATTGCACGCTTGTCACTCAGCTGCAATCGCGCGATACAATTGTATCCGAACTTCTCCGGCAACTTTTTCGCGAAATAACTGCCAATGCTTCGGAACCTGAATATTGTCGTCTTTTTTGCCAGTTTCAATATAAACAAGAGCATCGGGCTTTAACAGCTGTTGCTGCCGGGCCAAATCGATTGCCAGCTGGTGGAGATCCTCTGAAAACGGCGGATCGATAAACACGACATCAAACTGTTCCCCGGCAAGCTGTACTTCATAGGTATCGCGTATCAGTGCATCGGTTGCAAAGATGTCGACATTATCAAACCGCAGTCGATCGGCATTCTCTTTTAACGACCTGGCTGCAGATTTATTCTTCTCGAGCATCACAACGTGATCAGCACCGCGGGATGCCGCTTCAAACCCCAGCGCCCCGCTTCCGGCAAACATATCCAGACACTGACTACCAGCAATGGATGTCTGTAACCAGGCAAACAGAGTTTCCCTGATTCTGTCGCCGCTGGGGCGCAGTCCGGGGGCGGTCTGAAATTGGATTTTTGACCCTCGTTTGCTGCCCGAAATTATGCGCACGCTACTGCGCTGATTTATAATCATAAGAGAGCAACAATAAAGGCAGGAATGCAGCCGCGCGAATTCGTACTGATTATCATGACCCGCCCAACTGTTTGCGTGCCGATATCATATCAACCAACTACTCCTCTGGCTGCTAAAATCACCTAATGGGCTTATTCAGTTTCCTAACAAAAAAAGACACGTCCGACGATGCTGCCGCGAATAAATCCACTGGCAAAAGCGAAGACAAAAGTTCGGCAGAAAACACGCAGGCGGGCGACGCAAAGCTCGAAGTACCTGCCGCCGAGGCCGACAAGCTGGATGCCAAGCTTGCCAAAACTCGCAAACGTTTCACCGGTGGTTTACTCGATTTTTTAACCGGCAATAAAATTGACGATGACCTGCTCGACGACCTCGAGGCCCAGCTGGTTATGAGTGACGTCAGTGTTACGACTGCAGCAAAAATTATCGATTCCGTGAGGGGTGCTGCCAAAGGCAACGAGGCAAACGACTTGCAATTGATACTGAGAACGCAGCTCACCAATTTGCTGCAACCTTGTCAACAACCACTTGAAATACCCGATAGCGATACTCCATTTGTATTATTAGTTGTCGGTGTTAACGGTGCCGGTAAAACAACCACTATAGGAAAAATAGCCAGACAACTACAAAACGGTGGTAAAACAGTGATGCTCGCAGCGGGAGACACATTCCGTGCAGCAGCTGTTGAGCAGCTTAAAACCTGGGGTGAACGAAATAATGTTCCAGTGGTATCGCAAGGCAGTGGTGCCGACTCTGCCTCAGTAATCTTCGATGCCCTGCAGTCGGCCAAAGCACGCAACATTGATGTAGTAATCGCAGATACCGCTGGACGGCTACATACGCAGCACGGCTTAATGGATGAACTCGGCAAGGTCAGCCGCGTGATGAAAAAAATTGATGAATCAGCACCACACGAAACATTGCTGGTACTCGATGGTACAACCGGCCAGAACGCGTTGAACCAGGCGCGTGAATTCGGTAAATCGGTAGATGTGAGCGGATTGGTCGTTACCAAACTCGACGGTACTGCCAAAGGCGGAGTGCTATTTACTCTGGCGGACGAATTACAATTGCCGATCCGCTTTATCGGAGTCGGTGAAGGCATATACGACCTACGTGTTTTTGAAGCGCCTGATTTTGTTGATGCCCTGCTGGGCGACGGCGTCCCGGACGGCAGTATCACCGCGGAACCCCACACGTGATGGCCGGTCGTATTCACAAAATGTCGTTACTAATGCCGCCCCCCGGGTCATATTCTGAGCCCTGCCCTGATCCGCATAGTTGGCCGTATCGTGAGCCCTGTGGTGAGCCATACACAGATTTGCAAACCAAATGCAGCAGCGGTTGGGGAGGTCAAATCAAGTGATTTACTTTCACGAAGTGCAAAAAACTATTGGCAATAGCGCCGTAATCAACAATTTGACGCTGTTTTTGCCAAAAGCCTCCTATACTCATTTGTGTGGAGACAGACAATCAGGCAAAACCACGCTGGTGCGCCTGATGATGGCGTACGAAAAGCCTGATCAGGGCACGTTGACGGTTGATGAAATCGACATCGGCAGTATTCCCGACGCCCGCATTCCGTATTTGCGGCGGCAGATTGGCCTGATCGCAGAAACGCCGGCACTGCTTGAAGACAGAACAGTCGTTGAAAATATTTCTGTTCCCCTTCAATTGGCAGGCTTTGACCAGGATGTCATAGACGAAAGAATAAACGCAATGCTCGAACTGACGGGCCTGGGTGATAACAAAGCAGCAAAGGTAAATAGTCTCACAGCACCGACGCGGCAAGTAGTGTCAGCAGCGAGAGCAATAATTCATCGGCCACCAATCGTTGTGGCAGATGAGCCATTGCACAACCTCGATGGTAAAACTGCCAGATTGATAGTCAGGCTGTTGAACGATGTAAATACATCCGGAACGACAGTACTGGTCACTTGTCAGAGTACCGAAGCTCTTATAAGGCACGGTGCTATGGGTACGAATACAGTGACGCTTAAAGCAGGATCCATCTTAGAAGATGAACAAAATAAAACTGAACAGGATACTACTGGCTAGGCGCCTGAAATCATTTTTGCCGTTTAGCAAACGGGCAAAGCCTCTGGCTGATGTCCAGTTCAACAACCAGACAGCTAGCAACAAAAGCACTACGCGCTACGGTAAAAATGCCAGCCTGCCAATTCTAATCAAAGACTGTTTCATCTCGCTGTTTCGCACCCCACCTAAAAATACAATTTTAATTTGTGCACTCGCTTTAACACTACCGGCTGCAATCGCTATATTTTCTGCAAGCTTTAAAGCCGCTGAGCGCAACCTGCTCGAGAGCCGTACGATTAGCGTTTTTCTGAGTGAAAACATCAACCTCAGCAACGCCGCGCAGCTGGCAAAGGTGCTTGCAAGCAACCAATACATCTTAGCGGCAAAGCTCACCCCTGTAGCAATCCAGGATAGCGACATACTCACTATAGATATTCAGCCGTCGGCGACCCTGAGCAATACCCAGCTGGACAACATCGTGGCCGAGCTTAACAGCCATACGTCTGTCGATTTTGTCGCCGCCGATTCAATCTGGCTGAAGCAAAATGTAGAGGCGATAAACACAGCACGGAAGTTCGGCTGGCTGAGCATCGCCATCACTGTACCAATCACAATGGTATTGGCTTACCTCATCTCCTTTACTGACCTGATTCGCCAAAAGCCGGAATTGAAAGTGCTGCATCAAATGGGCGCAAGCCGCAACATGTTGCTCAAACCGCTCATGCTGCGTAGCCTGACGCTGACGATATTGGCCCTTGTTGTGGCCACCCTTCTGGCGTGGAGTGCGATTGAAATACTACCTCATATATATGACATATCAACTTACAGTCAGATTATTCCTCGCTCAATTCCAATTCTTCAAATAGTTTCACTGGGTTTCATTGCTATTTTCAGCAGCTTCCTGACTGTTGGATTTATGAGTCAAAAAGCGATAAAATCCTTATAATACAATTAGTTATGATATTTTCTATTCAGTTGAGATTAATTTAAGCCTGTTATTCTTTGAATATTGGTCGATAGATAGGGAACTTTCGCCATTGTTAGCACTCTCACCTTGTGAGTGCTAAAATAAGCACTACCAGTTAATCAGGAGAATACTAGATGGCCCAAGCTATGGTAAAAACGTCAGCGATGACTTTGCCTGCGGTCAATGATGATCTGAATGGATATATTTCCAAGATATCTTCTTTTCCGGTTCTGTCCGTCGAGGACGAACAGAGCCTTGCGCGCAAATATCGCGACAACGACGATCTCGAGTCTGCCGGGCAGATGGTCATGTCACAATTGCGCTTCGTTGTGCATCTTGCTCGAAGCTATTCGGGCTACGGACTACCACTAGCCGACCTTGTCCAGGAAGGCAACATCGGCTTAATGAAGGCAGTGAAGCGCTTTGACCCGGATGTTGGCGTGCGCTTAATCTCTTTTGCAGTGCACTGGATTCGTGCAGAAATTCACGAGTACGTGATTCGCAACTGGCGCATTGTAAAAGTTGCCACCACCAAAGCTCAGCGCAAACTATTCTTTAAGCTGCGTAGCTCAAAGAAAGGTCTGGGATGGTTTTCTGCTGCGGAAGCAGCAGCCGTGGCCAAGGACCTGGGTGTGACACAGGAACAGGTGTATGAAATGGAGTCGCGCTTAACCAGCGGCGATATGTCGTTTGATGCAACCTCTGCCGACGATGGTTCAGAGAAGCGCGCGCTGCGACCTGCTGAGTATCTCTTTCAGGACGACGTCGACCCGGCCATCGCAGTTGAAAACGAAGACTTTGCCAATTCACAGGTGACTACACTGACTGCAGGTATGGACCAACTCGACGAACGCAGCCGCGACATTCTGCAGCGCAGGTGGCTGGACGATGACAGCAAGTCTACTCTGCAGGAGCTGGCTGACGAATACAGTGTATCGGCAGAAAGAATCCGCCAAATAGAGAAAGCGGCAATGAACAAGCTTAAAGCACACATGCTTGAGGCTTAACAACGCCAAACTCTTTTCGAGTCATTAGAGAATCAAAAGCCGCTTAATCGAGCGGCTTTTTTTTTGGCTGTTCTTATTCCGAAGCCAGTTTGGTAGTACTGCGTAGAATCAAAGTACCGTCGGGCAAAGTTACCCATTCATCTTCAGATTCGTCCAGCGCGTCCAGCGATACTGGTACACCTTCACTACTTGATGTTTGCAAGCTGTCCGCAGATAGTACTTCATCGTCAACAAAGCCGCTGCTCGCTGTGACAAATTTTGCCGGCACTGTCGATAGCTTTAATTGATTAAGAACAGGTGCCGCTGGCAAAACAGGTACGGTTTCAGCATCTTTCTCAGACTCTGAAGGCAAAGCATCACCACCAGACTTCACAACAGATTTATTATCGCTTTGCAGCAAAGTACCGTTGTCACCCGTTATTACTCCGGCACCAGGTGCATGAGCCGGTTCCTGAGTCAATTCAATAACCACTCTTGGAGTAGAAACTTCAACTGCTTCCGTCAGTTCATTCGGAGCCACATTTTCACTGGTAACCTTGACGTTACTCGCAGGGTTCACAATTTCAACCCCATTCAACACGACACGCTCGCTGTAACTGTCAGCTGCATCTATTGCGACCTTGATATCTTCAAGGGTAAATTCTTCCGGCTGCTGAAAAATTTCCAGTGACAATTTGCGATAGTCGTCGAGCGTCATCCTTTTCTCAGCAGGCTGGATATACGCAACCGAATAGAGTTCTGTATTTGGGTAAACCGGTACTGTCTCTTCTATCCTCGTGAATTCGACCAGAGCCCAGCGTGGAGAGAAACCATACGCACCTGCAAAAGCTATTTTTGCATCCATCTCGCTGGCACCCTCAGCCAATAACCCGTTATAGAAAGTTGTCTGAACGTCCTGCCACAAGCGTATCTTTTCATCACTGCCGACGCTGTGGATAACAGCGGTTCTCAGATAGTCGCTTACTGGCAGCAAAGCAGAAAACCGCCAGACAACCGCTGGCACCGACTGCATGATTTCCGAGCCTTTAGGTGCAAGCACGGTCTCCATGCCTGGCACGCTGAAAAACAGATCTGCGCTGAGAACTCGACCTCCGTCAACAAACAGACTGTCCGCTGCGGCCTGAGTTTTATATTCGCCGTGCACCGCATGGTCGGCAGCACTGTAACCGCTAACCGCCACAAGCATCGTAACGCCAACTGCTGGTAAGCCGAATTTCTTACTCATTGATTTGCCCTGATCCTGATACCGTACGACAGAGTTGCCGCTATTATTATCGTCAAGGTATCAAACCAGCCCACGAGTGACTGTGAATGGTTCCACGCTACGCGGAAGGGCTAATCAGCAATGCACAAAAGTGCGAAGGCCGCACTATCGACCCGAATCAAACAGTGAGTAATACTGCGTAAAACGGTAGCTACAGAAGAGGATCTGGAAGATCGTAAGAAGAGGGTACCAGGAGTCTGCGCGGCAGAACCTCTGCTACTGCGAACGCGCCCTGACGGTGCGCCAA
>CAYPDN010000222.1:0-6585 GCA_964409445.1 uncultured Granulosicoccaceae bacterium | reverse complement strand
GTGACAGAGAGCTTACTCGGGGTGAGTTAAGTGCCACTTTAAAAGTGGTTTACTACGATAAGTTTGATGGTGAATTGCTGTGGGGTGCTTCAGCCAGAATGACGGTCTCACTGCTCCACGCACTGCAAATTGGTGATTTTGCGCTTCCCTAGTATTGTATGTGCCATTCGCAATCTGAAATTTGTTGTAAGCTGAAATCTACGGCAGAGATTTGGCGTTTGTTGTTTTGGCCACAGGCTAATACGTCGATAAATTGGCATGCTCTGCTGTTAGCGGTTTTTAAGAGCATTGAGCATTCGTTCAACGCCTTGCTCAAGTTGTTCTCGACAGCAGGCAAAATTCAGTCGCTGATAATATTTATGTCCAAACTGGCTTCCGGGGGACAATCCAACACCTGCATCTTTAAAGAAATCATTGGCATCCTCTGACATAAGTTGTTTGGTTTCTATCCATGCCAGATAAGTTGCATCCAGTTTATCCATTGAAAGTAACTCGGTGCTATTGATCACGGAATGCAGATAGTCGTGGTTGCCTCTCAGATAGTCAATAAGATCACTGTGCCACTCCCAGCCTTCAGAGTATGCAGCTTCTGCAGCAGTGTAGGAAAGTGTGGGAACAAAAGGTACTGTATAGAGGCACTCGTTGTTAAATTTTTTATGTAAGTCGGGATCAGGGATATGTACAAATGAACAGTTAGCGCCGGCCAGGTTAAATGTTTTGCTCGGTGACATGATCGTGATAACACACTGGCTGTGTTCACGCGCTGCCAGTGCTGTCGGAATATGTTTTTGTTCTTTGCTTAATATAAGGTCGCAATGTATCTCGTCAGAGATAAGCAGTACATTTTTTTCACTGCAAAGTGCCGCCAGTCTAAAAAGCTCGTCTTCGGTAAACATTACACCCATTGGGTTGTGCGGTGACGAAAGCAATAGTGCAGCAGTCTTGTTTGTGAATGCTGCTTCTAATGAGCTGAAGTCTATCGTCCACCTGCCTTCGTTGTCGTCACTATCTTTTTTTGGGTGATCGTTTTTCTGATAAACCAGCGGTACATCTACACGTCTCCTGCCTGTTTTTTCGGGAATATGTAATAGCGGATGATATACGGGCGGGAAGACTATGATTTCGTCCCCCGGTTCACCTGCAATTCGGGCAGCTGCAGTAATTGCTGGCAGCACGCCGGGAATCCAGCTGAGACACTCGTTATCGATCGTCCACTTGTGCCGGTTTGCGCAATAGGAGGCAACACTTTTAATCAGCGAGGGCGGTGCTGAGGTATATCCGAAAATGGGATGCTCGATGCGTTTCGACAGGGCTTGAGTCACGGCATCCGGGGTGGCGAATTCCATATCGGCGACCCACATCGGAATGACGCCTTCTTCGAACTTTTGCCATTTGATTGAATCCGTATGACGACGGTCAACAAAGGTATCGAAAGGTGAATTATTCATCTGGTCCTGTGCGATATTCAGTTATTATGTGGTCAGCCAACGTAGCGAGGCTAAGCTTAATTCAAGTTCGCTATATATCAAACTAAATAAGAAAGATCAGGAGAATGCAAAATGTCAGTAGCAAAGGTTACGGAAATTATCTCGTCATCCACGAAGAGTTTTGATGACGCGGTTGCGCAGGGTGTGGCGCGTGCAGATAAAACTCTAAAAAATATAACTGCTGCGTGGGTTAAAGATCAGAAGGTCGTTGTTGAGAAAGGCAAGATCACGGAATACCGTGTTTCAATGAAAGTGACGTTCATCCTTAAGGACTGATTCGGTAAGTATGTCGGAGCCTTAAATAGGTTTTAAGGCTCCGACCTGAGCCTGAAGTAATGCTCTATAAAGCGTGCGTATTTTTATTCTTAACTATTCAACTTTCTGCCTGTTATCTTGAAGGCAGCAGCTGTTCCGGCCCATTTTGTCTGACTGTTGCTACTGACTTTAGCAACGATTCCTGTTCCCTCGATTGCAATCGACAATTTCGTTGCCCGGATGCAGACAGCATCAGATTCTCTGCTGTCGATGCAATTAATACCGCCAGACAATCCCCTGCATTGAGTCGTTGTGCCGATACGACAGATCTTTCATTGCCCCAACTTGGGTGGAACGAAACGCTTTTTGCCGCCGCGGACCGGCAGGCACGTGACATGGCTGGTAACAACTTTGTCGATGGTCTGGGCAGTGATGGCGTTAGCATAGACATGAGAGTCAATGCGTTGGATGGGTCGTTCAGTAATGTGGTTCAGCTGGTTGCCGGTGGATTTGCAGGCTCGCGCGTTTTGATTAACGAGTGGTTGTTGCAAACTACGGAATGCGAACAGTTATTGAGCGGCGCTGCAACTTCTTTTGCGATGGCTTGCAGGTACGACAGCAATAGTGACTTTGGCACCTACTGGTCGCTGGTTCTCGCGGGAGAATGATTTTAAAGCGGCAGGTTTGAATGAGGCAGATAAGTAAAAGGGTGGGTTCTGCCGAAGCGCCCCCCACCAATTTACCGCCTTTTTATGAGAAAGTAAGTCTCATTTGTTGTAGTAAAATTCCTCAGGGATCGATTTCCCGCCATCCGGGCCAGCAGACGACTTTGACTTCACTCCGTCAACAGATTTTCACTTCAACAATAGATATGTCGTCGTCCGGTGAAGAATCTTTAGAGAACGATTCGAAACTGTCGGTAATGCTTTGAATCCGACCGATTCCCTGATTCCTGGTGCTTAACAGGGTGCTGAGTACATCAATATCAAAGACTTCATCGTTGGCACTGGTGGTTTCGATCAAGCCATCGGTGAATGCATAGAGTTGATGCTGCTGACGGTACTCGCCTGTGACAACCATCACATCTTCAACGTTAATTTTCTCAATGCCTAATGGCAGCTGCGCGCTGGTTACGCATTCGACGATTTGACCTTCGTCATTGGTGATTAGAATGTCGGGTAGGCCTGCGTTGCAGGTGGTCAGGGTGCCGTTATCTTCCATTACAATTGCAGCGCAACAAAAAAATCCTGAAGGCAGCAGTTCCTGCAGACGGTTATTCAATTCAGTGACAATTTTCTCGACTGGCCAGCCTTTTCTTGTCGTCGCACGAAAAATAGAGGCAACCGGTGCAGCACCGATGGCGGCGGCAATGCCGTGGCCGGTCAGGTCTGCAAGCAGTGTATATTTTTTACCGCAACTGCTTTCATAGGCCAGTGCAAGATCCCCTGAAAACCCGTGCAGAGGCTTTTGCCAGACGTGTGCATGATCAGGTGTTGGATCTAACGTGGAATTGATGTGATTCAAAATTTTTAGCGCCAGTGCTTCGTCTCGCTGTCGCTCGGCTTTAATGTGAACTAGTTTTCTTCCAAGCCTGCGGTATCGAAGCTTGTGGCGTTGTTGTACCAGGTGAATGCGGTAAAGCTTTGCCTGCGCTGCGACTATTATGAGAAGTAGTACCGGTGTCAGTGGTTTTAGCAGTCCGTTTGAATCGATATTTGACAGGAATGCAAGTGCAACCGCGCACACGATGGACGTGACTATAACAATAGATACAGTGCCAACTTGCCTGATTGTCGGAGTAGCTTGCATACCAATGTCGCTGGTGATCCCGGGCGGGCTGCCAACAGGTGAAAACTCGTTTCAGGATATCGGCAGTTACTGAAATTTCTTTGATCGACAATAAAAGTTATGGCTCTGAGTCCTTTCTTGCGGGATCGTTAGCGGGTGAAAATTCTGCCAGACAATCGGGCCCTTCGTTGCGTGCATTGTTGACGTAGTCGCCGATTTGTTTGATCTCAAATACCCCAGATGGAAGTGGCTGCAGACAACGATTTACATTATCGATGTTATCGTCGTTGAGCCAGTCATCCATATCTTCAGGTTTTATCACCACGGGTTGACGGTTGTGAACATCCTGCATTTGCGAGTTGGCGTCTGCTGTGATGAGACAGCATTGGCTGTAGCCATCAGCATGGCTCTGAATAATTGCCGCCAACCCCATCGCAGGAGCATCTTGCAGGGTTATGTAGTTTGCAACTTTTGAGTTGCCCTTGCGTTGCCATTCGTAGAATCCGTTTATCGGAACAACACCTCGGTAACGCCTGATCAGGTTTTTAAACGAAGGTTTTTCCCAGATCGTTTCGGATCGGGCATTGAACAACGGTCTTTTAAACTGTCCTTCTTTTGCCCATGGCGGTACAAAGCCCCATTGCATCGGTTCGAGAGTGGTGGCTGTTCTGGATACCAGCACCCCCCAGACTGCAGCTGTTGGCGAAACGTTGTATTTCGCTGTGAATTTATCCTCGGGCAGAATCAGGCCGAGCTGATCCAGAAGCCACTGTATGCCTTCATGATCCGAAATATTCATTCGACCGCACATTTGTCACTCCAGGGAATGCTTAACAGCTCGAAGTTTTAACTGTTGGAACCAATTTAAAATGTCGGGACAGTTAATGTTCAGTCACCGTCATTGAGAATAAGAATCTGGTAATTCTGGCTCACTGATAGTAACACCGTCCAGGCTTGCCGCAGTACGCACCAGCGCAGGCAGGATTGCATAACCCGCAAGACTGTCGGTAATTTTAATGAATGGATACGACGATGAAATATACAACGCCCATATCAGCAGTAGGGTCAGCAGCAAGATCAGTAATCGCGTTAGCAGTCAGGTCAGCAGCAATATTTTTTGCTCTGGCTGTAGCTAACACCACTACAGCCATTGCAGATCACGAAGTAGTTGTGCAACCACACACAGAACGACATCAATCACACCGCAACTCAGAGTATCGCTACCGCGGTCCATTCGTGACCACTTATTTCGCCGGTGGAGTTGGATCCGGCGGTGATGTGGTAGGACGCTTTACAGATAACTTCGGAGACACAGAAAGAGTTCGCAGTGGTGGTGGATTCCTGGTTGAAGGTGGTCTGTTGGCGGCGATTGCACCGGCAACCATGCTGCGGTTGACTGCGGGCTACGAAATTGATGGCGCCGATCGATTCAATGGCAGCTCAACATTTGATCGGGTTCGATTCGATCTGATGGCGCTGCACAATTTTGGCGGTCACGAGCTTGGCGCGGGATTAACGGCGCATACAGGTGTCGGTTTTCGCTGTGACATTAACTCTATTTGTGCGACAGACGTTGAGTTCGATGAGGCATTTGGCTACACGCTCGAATATGCACTGACTACTCTTGGGAGCCGGTCGATATTTGGCTCTCGTTTTGACAGGCGACGTTATCCGCTTCGAACAGCAAGGCTTGGGCTGCGGTTCACCGATATTGAATATGAACCTGAGTTCGGACAAGCCTTTACAGGAGATGATGAAGTTTTTAACGCGGAAGTACTGGACGGTAGATCACTATCCCTGTTTGTTGGGTTTGCATTCTAAAAGTTGTTCTTCTAAAACCCGGTCCGGCGCTTAAGTCGGGCCGGTTACTCTCCGATCATTGAATCGCACGAATAACGATGCGACTTCAGTGCTGTTACACTGTATGCGATTTCGAACAAGACTGGCATTGCTTTGGATCGCGAACTGCAATACTCAAGAGTGACACTGAATCGCGCTGATGAATTGCGTCGATCGGATGATGAAGTCAATGCACTGTGGTGCGATCCGGGTTGCAGGGTTGTGCTTATGCACAAAAACCAGAGTTTGTTTAGTTCGTTGCTCGATCCTGTGGTGGTGCATCAATCAGATTTAGCACCACACGAAATAAATCCAAAAAATAAAACCTTTCTCGGGCTTGATAGTGACAACAATGCCTGGTTTTCTTTGCAGTGTAGTGACGATGATTCATCAAAGTTGTTCACTATCTATCCAGATGCGTTTTTTCAGGACCTGAGAACAGCTGGGGCGGCACTGGATCCGGACGTCGCATCAATTCTTGCCTATGCACGCGGACTTAGCCACTGGCAAAGTGTTAGTCAGTACTGCAGTAAGTGTGGTGGCGAGAATCAGCCAGAGTCTGCCGGACATTCCATGCGCTGCAGGAAGTGTCAGTCAGAGATATTTCCCCGTACTGATCCCGCTGTGATCATGCTTGTCCACCACGAAGACCAGAACGGCATGAAAAAGTGTTTGCTTGGCAGAAGCCCTGCCTGGCCTGAGGGCTGTTATTCAACACTGGCAGGTTTTGTTGAATCCGGTGAATCGCTGGAGGCTGCTGTTGTTCGCGAAGTATTTGAGGAATCAGGCGTGGTGGTTAAAAACCCCCGTTATGTTGCATCGCAACCCTGGCCGTTTCCGCAGTCAATTATGTTGGGCTTTGTAGCACGCGCTGTAAGCTCGGATATTGTGCTGGATACTCAGGAGCTGGCAAATGCCGCCTGGTTCAGCGTCGATGAATTATCACAGTTTGGTGAGTGGGCAGATGATGGCGATGGCTTGAAGCTACCGCGCATAGACTCAATTGCCCGTTTTTTGATTGATAGCTGGATCGCAGAACAGAACCTGAGTTGATAATATGCGTCCGTCTCGGGTTGCAAAAGACTGATTTGGCCCTAGATTAATTGAAAGTCATAGAACGGAACAGCGATATGAATTCAGGTCACAATTCAGATCAGCAGAGATATACAAACGCTGGAGAACAGGCGGCACGGGTCATTGGTGAATTTATGTCAAT
>CAYPDN010000221.1:0-6593 GCA_964409445.1 uncultured Granulosicoccaceae bacterium | reverse complement strand
TGGGAAATGTCTTTCAATTTCTGGATGCACCTCGACAGGATCCGGAAAAAAAACCAGTTGAGGAACGGATTGTCGAATTCGGTGAGATTTACGGCGAGTTTGATCCTGAAACTGCAGCTGTGCAGGCAGATCGTTGCCTTGAATGTGGCAATCCCTATTGTGAGTGGAAATGCCCGGTACACAACTACATTCCCAACTGGTTAAAACTGATCGCCGAAGGCAATTTGTTTGAAGCCGCTGAAATGAGCCATCGCACTAACTCACTGCCTGAGATGTGCGGACGGGTATGTCCACAGGATCGACTATGTGAAGGAGCATGCACACTCAATGACGGATTTGGCGCTGTAACGATTGGGTCAGTAGAAAAATACATTACTGATGAAGCACTCCGGCAAGGCTGGCGCCCGGACATGTCAAATGTCACAGCAACCGGCAAAAAAGTAGCTGTGATTGGCGCAGGTCCCGCGGGTCTCGCCTGCGCTGATGTATTAGTACGCAACGGTGTCGCACCGGTTGTCTTTGATCGCTACAACGAAATAGGTGGCTTGCTAACCTTTGGCATCCCGCCATTTAAACTGGAAAAGGAAGTGGTCTTTACGCGCCGCACCATCATGGAAGAAATGGGTGTGAAGTTTTCGCTCGGCGTTGAGATAGGCAGCGACATCTCTATTGATCAGCTGCTGAAAGACTACGATGCCGTATTCATGGGCATGGGCACCTACACTTCAATGCGTGGTGGCTTCCCGGGTGAAGAGTTGCAAGGTGTCTACGATGCACTGCCCTATTTAATCTCAAACGTAAACGAAGAACAAAATTGGCAGTCAGACTCACCCTTTATTGATCTCAAAGACAAGCAGGTTGTTGTTCTGGGTGGAGGTGACACAGCAATGGACTGTAACCGAACAGCAATCAGACAAGGTGCTGAAACCGTCTCGTGTGCTTATCGTCGCGACGAAACCAATATGCCTGGCTCCCGACGCGAAGTTAAAAACGCAAAAGAAGAAGGTGTGAAATTTCTCTGGAACAGACAACCTATTGAGATTATTGGTGATGGCAACGTCACCGGAGTTAAAGTGGTCACCACTCAATTGGGTGAACCCGACACACGCGGTCGAAGATCACCAGAAGCTGTACCGGGTACCGAAGAGATAATCCCTGCAGACGCTGTTTTAATAGCGTTCGGATTTCGACCCAGCCCAGCAGACTGGTTTTCCACACAGTCAATTAACACCGACCAGTCTGGCCGTGTAAAGATTGCCAGCGATACAACACACAGTCATCAAACATCGAATCCGAAAATTTTTGCCGGAGGCGATATGGTGCGCGGATCAGATCTGGTAGTCACTGCGGTATTCGAAGGGCGTAATGCGGCAGAGGGAATCCTGAATTACCTGGAAGTTTAAACTGCGATACTTTTTGCGTATCTGCACTTAACTTTTTTAAGTAACTACACCAGGCTTAACAGACTCCGGATAGCACTGACACTACGGACCAACATAAAACAGGCTAGCAATGCATTCCATCAGAAACACCCGGTTCCTGCGCGCGCTGAATAACCAACCGAACGATCGCACACCGATCTGGATAATGAGACAAGCCGGTCGCTACCTGCCGGAGTACCGTGAAGTCCGTGCCAAAGCGGGCGACTTTTTAACCCTGGCGGGTACTCCGGAACTTGCCTGCGAAGTCACACTTCAACCGATCAGACGCTTCCGTCTCGATGCCGCAATAATTTTTTCCGACATTTTAACTGTGCCCGATGCCATGGGTTTAGGTCTGTACTTTGCCGAAGGCGAAGGCCCCAGGTTCAAAAACCCATCACGCACACCAAAAGACATTGAAGCACTCGGCAACCCTGACCCTGAATCAGAACTGCGCTATGTGATGGATGCTATTCGCCTAACTCGATCGGAGTTAAACGACAGTGTTCCGCTAATTGGCTTTGCAGGAAGCCCATGGACAGTTGGCACCTACATGATTGAAGGCGGCGGCAGTAAAGAGTACGTACATACAAAAAAACTGATGTATGGAGATGACGCAGCGTTACATAGTTTATTGGCAAGAGTAACCCGCACCACGATCGAATACTTAAAAGCACAGGTAGAAGCAGGTGCGCAGGCACTGATGGTTTTCGATACCTGGGGTGGCATCCTGACACCCAGGACTTATATGAATTTTTCGCTGCGCTATATGAACGAAATCGTCGCAGCATTAAAACAATCACATCCCGACACACCGATCACCCTGTTTACTAAAAACGGCGGCATGTGGTTGCCGGAGATCGCACGCAGTGGCTGTGACGCGGTTGGCGTGGACTGGACCATTGACTTGCGCGACGCGCGTGCGCTAACCAGTGACAAAGTGGCATTGCAGGGCAATCTTGATCCGGGGGTTTTATATGGATCGAAAGCTAAAATAAAAGAAGAGGTTTTGCGCGTACTTGAAAGCTATGGCGATGGCGACCGGCATATTTTTAATCTCGGCCACGGCATCCACCAGCACATAGATCCGGACAATGTCGAGTTCATGATTGAAACCGTTCATGAACTAAGTCCGGCATTTCACCCTGACCCGCCCGCTGCATAGCCTAAGTTTATTAGGCTTTACCGGGTAGCTTTGCCAGAGAAGTGCAGCCTCACAATCGCAGCACGGTGGTGACAAAGCAGCTTGCAATTAGAACAGCGAGTCGACCTGCTTTTTCTGTGCATTAGGTTTCTTTCGCGGTTTTACCACAGGCACAGGCTGGTTCACCACAACTTCTCGCGTTACGGGCTGCTGTGTGTTTTGTGTGTTGTTAACTACCGGCTCTGCTACCACCGGCTGTACATTCGCAAACGGCTCGGCATACTCAGTGGGTATATACTCCTCCCTGAAAAATTCAAAGTACGAACCATCAGCACCTGGTGTGGCGAGTTTTCCGGTCTTTCGATCGATCCTGACTGTGGCGACACCCTCCGGTTGCAAATCGCTTTCTTCAGGGATGCCTTCCAGCGCAACACTCATATAGTCCATCCACATTGGAAGTGCGGCACGCCCGCCACTTTCTTTTGCACCCATTGACTGTTGTTCGTCATAGCCAACCCATGCGGTCGCTACCAGCTGATTGTTGAATCCGGTAAACCACGCGTCATAAAGATCGTTTGTGGTGCCGGTTTTTCCGGCCAGATCACTTCGACCAAGCTCTTTAGCTCTGCGCGCTGTACCACGATCAATTACTTCACCCATAATCGAGCGCATAATGTACGCGTTGCGCTCATCAATCACACGATTTGCTGCAATGACGAGAGGGGCTGTCGGTATGCCGCTAAACTCTTCTGAGTTTTCATCTTCCAGTTCAAGCACTTCATCTTCATCGTTAGTCTCAACAACAACCGCAACATCCTCGATAGCACTGATACCGTTATTGTGTTGATTCAGCTCAGCGCAGGCCTCATCAGTCTCACAAGTTTGCACAACCGCAGACTGGTAGACGACCTCACCCGAGCTATCGACAATTTTTTCAATAAAACGTGGCTGTGTTGAGTATCCACCGTTGGCAAAGACTGTATAGGCAGAAGCCAGCTGTAACGGTGTCATATCACCACTGCCCAGCGCCAGAGACAGGTTTCTTGGCAAACTTCTCTTTTCAAAATTAAAACGCTCGGCGTAACGAATCGCGCGCGGTATACCTAATTCCTGCAAAACACGAATTGATACCAGATTTCGTGACTTAACCAGCGCCTCACGCAATCGGGTAGGACCAAAGAACCGGCCTGAATAGTTTCGCGGACGCCATTCATCCTCAAGCACAATATCTTCAAGAACAACCGGGGTGTCGTTGTAAATGGAAGCAGGAGTATCACCATGTTCAAGTGCTGCCGAATAAATAAACGGCTTGAAGTTCGAACCCGGCTGACGATAGGCCTGGGTAATCCGGTTGAATTTACTGCGATAAAAATCAAAGCCACCGACCAGTGCCATAATCTTGCCGCTTTGTGGTGAAAGCGCTACGAAAGCACCTTCCACCTCCGGCATCTGGGCAAGGGAATAAACTCCATTGACGTCAGCTTCAACATAAACCATATCGAGCGTTGATAAAATTTCACCGGGTGTTGTGAAGG
Organism: uncultured Granulosicoccaceae bacterium; assembly: GCA_964409445.1. Lineage (GTDB taxonomy): Bacteria > Pseudomonadota > Gammaproteobacteria > Granulosicoccales > Granulosicoccaceae. The sequence goes on along the minus strand of CAYPDN010000221.1, from coordinate 2,493 downwards.
CAGGCTTCTCTTTATCTTCCTCGCTGCGCGGCGAAGCCCATTCCATTTGTTCAAAGGCAATAGAGATCTGTTCACCCCCGATCAGCACAGCCTGAGCATTGAGTGAATCGGTGGCCACAATAAGCGCTGGCTTTAAACCGCCATGCGATGGCAATTCTGCTAACTGCGCGTCAATGGTTTCCTGTGTTTGCGCATCTTCAGGATCCATTTTGCCAGGCAGACGGAACCCCTGGCGTTTTTCATAGGCAACCAGAGCACGATGCAATGCATTATTGGCCGCAGCCTGATGCCTGCTGTCAATTGTCGTGTATATCTTATAGCCACCTGTGTAGGCCTCAGACCCCAGCCACGTCACCATCTGTGCGCGTGCCATCTCACTGACATAACTCGCTTCTACTTCACTCGGTGTCTTATGCAGAGTTGCGGTAACAGGGCTTGCCAGAGCATCTTTGTATTCCTGCTCACCGATTTTTGATAGTTCAAACATCCGGCGCAAGACATAGTTTCGTCTTATCTTTGCCCGCTCGGGGTTGACGATAGGGTTGTATCTGGACGGAGCTTTCGGCAATCCGGCAATCATTGCAGCTTCTGCGAGTGTCAGATCATCGACAGTCTTGCCGTAATAAACTTTTGCCGCTGACGCAACTCCATAGGCACGATTCCCCAGATAGGGAATGTTCATGTAGAGCTCAAGAATAGATGCCTTGCTGATCTGACGCTCGATTTTAAGCGCCAGCATAATCTCGTTTATTTTTCTTAAGTAGGTTTTTTCTGGTGACAGATAAATATTGCGCGCCACCTGCATCGTGATTGTGCTGCCGCCCTGGCCTTTCTGACCAGTTTTGATCAAGTTAATACCGGCACGCAGCAATCCCTGATAATCGACGCCCGGGTGCTCATAAAAGCGATCGTCTTCTGACGCCAGGACTGCATCAATTAAAACTTGCGGCGTATCTTCTATAAACAACTGTTCACGTCGTTTTTCGCCAAATTCGGCAAGCAATTTGCCATCTTTGGAATAGACCAATAGCGGCACATGCAGCTCAACATCGTTGAGTGCATCTATGTCCGGCAGATTCGGTTCCAGCCGCTTGTAAATAACGGTACCGGCAATGCCGACGCCAATAACGCCCAGCACAGCCAAACCAAAAAACAACTTGAATAGTCGCCCGATCAAAATGGAGCACTCCAGCAGCCAGTAAAGCTGTCAATTGTCGCGCAAGCGAAGAAGGAATTGAGGGATTGAATCATCAGGGTGTGTTGATTATCTCACCATTTGTGGTCTTTTTAACGCTTTTGGTGAACACGCCATAAAAACTTGGAGTGTCTTTTGCACCAGCATTATGACAGTTGTAGCACCGCCTTGGCGGAAACGATTGCAACTTACTAAAAATTAAGAACAAATTTGCTATTACTTAGACAGTCAAATTTGTGATTGATCATAACTTGAGCATAAACAGCCTGGGTGCACGCCAGTATTATGAATTTCGGAAATAAACAATCGAATCTGATCGGTCTGGACATCAGCTCCACGTCGGTCAAGCTCCTGGAGCTCAGTAAGTCCAAGACGGCTTACAAAGTGGAGAGCTACGCAGTGGAACCACTGCCAGCGAACGCGATGAACGACAAGAGCCTACAGGACGTAGAAGCGGTCGGCGAGGCGATTAAGCGCGCCGTCAAGAAATCCGGTTCTAAACGCAAATTTGCCGCAGTCGCCGTTCCCAGTGCAATGGTTATCACTAAGGTGATCCAGATGCCAGCGGGTTTGAAGGATAGCGAACTGGAAGCGCAAATTCAGCTCGAAGCTGATCAGTACATCCCCTACGCATTGGATGAAGTTAATCTCGATCATCAGATTATTGGCCCTTCAGAAGAAGAGCCCGGATCAGATGATGTATTGATTGTCGCATCACGTAGCGAAAACGTGGAGGAGCGAACTGCAGCCTGCGAAATCGGTGGTCTCACTGCCAAGATTGTAGATATCGAGCCTTACACTATCGAACACACATGCAAGCTGATCAAAGATCAAACCGACGTCGACTGGGCAGACAAAACTATTGCCGTGCTCGACATTGGTGCGACGATGACAAGCCTTAACGTACTTCGCGAAGAGAAACTCGTCTATACACGTGAGCAGCCTTTCGGCGGCAAACAGTTGACAGAAGAAATCATGCGCCGCTTCGGTCTTTCATACGAAGACGCTGGTCGTGTAAAGCGTGTTGGCGGATTACCAGACAACTACGAGCCTGAAATTCTTAACCCGTTTAAGGATCAGATGGTTCAGCAAGCTAACCGCTTCCTGCAATTTTTCTTCTCTGCAGATAAAAACGACTTCGTCGATCAAATCCTGTTGGCCGGTGGTTGTGCAGAAATACCGGGCATCTGTGAGTTGATCGAAAGCCAGATTGGCACACCAACATCAAAAGCCGATCCTTTTCATAACATCGAGTGCGCCTCAGGTGTCGCACAACAACGACTCCAATCTGACGGTCC
>CAYPDN010000220.1:0-6603 GCA_964409445.1 uncultured Granulosicoccaceae bacterium | reverse complement strand
GCCATTCACAACTACCGCTCGATACAGAATCTCGTTGCACCACTTGCGCCGCTTAACGTCATAACCGGCCCTAACGGATGCGGCAAGTCAAACCTGTATCGCGCTTTGCGATTGTTAGCAGAAACAGCACGCGGTGGTGTTATTAATTCAATTGCCTCTGAAGGCGGACTGCAGTCAACGTTCTGGGCCGGCCCGGAAAAAATATCGCGCGCTATGCGCAAAGGTGACGTACCGGTGCAAGGCGGCCCACGGCAGGACCGCGTGCGATTGCAACTCGGTTTTGCGACAGAAGAGTTTGCTTATTCAATCGCACTGGGTCTGCCTGAACCATCGACAAGTGCATTTACCCTTGACCCTGAAATCAAGCGTGAGTGCATCTGGGCAGGTGCAAGTTACCGACCTGCCAGTGCGCTGACTGAACGCGACGGGTCCGTACTTAAAATAAGACGCAGCAGAAAATGGCAGGTGATCAACCAGCACCTTAACCGCAGCGAGAGCTTGTTTGATCATGGCAGCGATCTGATCACCACACCGGAAATTTATCATCTGCGTGAACTGATTTCCGGCTGGCGATTTTATGATCACTTTCGAACCGACCGTGAAGCACCGGCACGGCAGCCACAACTCGGCACGCGCACTCCGGTGCTTCACCATGACGGACGCGATGTTGCCGCCGCCATTCAAACGATTCGTGAAATCGGAGAGAAAGAACTGCTCGACACTGCTATCAGTGACGCATTTCCCGGTGCCAGCCTCGATGTATCTCAGTCAGCCGAAGGCTTGTTTACCTTGCGATTTTCCCAGACCGGTTTACTCAGATCTCTGTCAGGTGCAGAACTCTCTGATGGTACGTTGCGCTACCTGCTGTTAGCAGCCGCTCTGTTAACACCACGCCCACCGCCACTCATTGTATTGAATGAACCGGAAACCAGCCTGCACCCGGACCTGCTGCCATCACTCGCACGACTGATCCTGGCTGTTTCAAAACACACACAGGTTTGCGTCGTATCCCACGCATCACGGCTGATCGCAGCCCTGGAGGAGGATCACAACTGCCACTCGATACGGCTGGAGAAAAATCTCGGCCAGACAGAAATATCCGGCCTTGGAATGCTCGATGAACCCTTGTGGAAATGGCCCTGAACTCCCAGCGTGCGCTGTTAACAAAAGATAACTGCTAAACTACAACTTCCGACCAGCACCCATGATGATTAGCCATGAGCCAGGCAATTGAAATAGTCGAAGTCTCGCCACGTGATGGCATTCAAAACGAAAAAAAAATCCTCTCTGCTGAAGCCAAAGTCGAACTGATAAAACATGCAATAAAAGCCGGCGCACCCAGAGTCGAAGTAACCAGCTTTGTAAACCCGAAGCTGGTCCCCCAAATGGCAGACGCAGATGAAGTCGCCTCACTGCTGCCAAGAGACAACAACACAAGCTACATCGGTCTGGCATTGAACAAGCGCGGCTATGAACGCGTTGTCGCGGCAGAATTGCATGAAGCCAATATCGTTGTGACCGCGAGCGATACATTCGGCAAGCGCAATCAGGGTACTGACACAGAAGGCACACTGCGCAACTACAGCGAAATTATGAAACATGCAAACACCTCAGAAAAAACAAAGACAGGTGTCTGCATAACCACCGCATTCGGCTGCCCTTTTGACGGCGAGGTCCCGCTGGCTCGTTTGCTGGATGTAGTCAGTCGTTGCGCTGAAGCCGAGCCATTTGAAATTGGCATAGCCGACACCATTGGTGTCGCAACACCTGCCGATGTCACCGAGCGGGTTGATGCTATAAAGCAACTCATCCCCGACATGCCGCTGCGGCTTCATTTTCACGATACCCGCAATACCGGCATTGCCAATGCATGGGCCGCTGTACAGGCCGGTGCTACCACGCTGGATTCCAGTTTCGGGGGTACTGGCGGATGCCCGTTTGCACCCAAAGCAACTGGCAATATCAGTACTGAAGACCTACTCTATATGCTTCACCGTTCCGGGATCGACACCGGCATGTCGTTAGCACACGCGATCGACGCTGCACAGTGGATAGAGCGCGAGCTCGGAAAGACTGTGCCAGGCATGGTCATGAAAGCAGGTGTATTTCCCACAAGCGACTAGACTACTCTCCTGTGGTTACAAAATTGGCAATTCGCTGACGAATGAACGGGAATTTGCTAGCTTCACTTCGAAATTTTTAAAGCTTTACGGAAACAATCCATCAATGATTAAAGCAATTCAAGACTCTTCACCCGGGGTTTTACTGACTCGAATTTTAATCGCCGCCATCGTTGTATTTGGTACTTATAACCCAACTGGAAAATCTGTCTATCACTGGGTGATGGCACAGCCAGACAAGGCAGATGCATGGGTAGTACTTGCGGTTATCGTTGTGGCACTGCTGCACATCGCACTTCTGATTGCAGCCTGGAAGGCGCTGGGTTTTGTCGGAACTCTGATCGTACTGATCCTGTTCGGCGCGCTCGTCTACCTTTCTTTTCAGGAGGGATGGGTTGGTGCCGGCAGCGGTTCATCAATTCAGTGGCTGGCTCTCACCCTGTACAGTGTTTTTCTCGGTATCGGGCTGGCGGGTGCCATTCTGTGGCGCAGAGCAACCGGTCAGGTTGTTGTTGACGACACTGACGACGTCTGACACTCTCTCCGGTCAAACCAACCTAACCCAAACCAACCTAACCCAAAAAAGGGCAGCTTGTGAGCTGCCCTTTTTGCTTTTGGGTCTCTAACTTCAGACCCACTCCCTGACACAGCCCTGATGAAATCGCTTTTTGGCAATGCCTACGTACTTCTGACATTTACTACTTTTCTGTGGGGTGGTAATTCGGTAGCTGGCAAACTGGCAAGCCACGACTGGCAGCCATTCACCATTACCTCTGCGCGCTGGCTATTAACCGCGATCTTATTAACACCGTTCGCATGGAAATACCTGAAAAGAGATTCAGCGGCCCTTAAAGCACACTGGCCGATTTTAGTTTCACTCGGTGCATTCGGCATGGCACTGTTCAATTTGCTGATGTATCTGGCACTCAATCACACCACTGCTATCAACGTGAGCATTGAACAGGCTTCAATGCCAATTATGATCATGCTGGCTAACTTTTTTCTCTTTTCGCAACGCACGAGCACCTTGCAGATTGTCGGGCTCGTGTGTTCCATTTTCGGCGTATTGATAACCACAACAGGTGGCAAGCCGTGGCTGTTTTTTACCGAAGGGCTAAATTATGGCGATGCCATTATGATGCTTGCGTGTGTATTCTATGCAGCCTACACCATTGGCCTAAGATGGCGACCGGATATTCATTGGCTGACATTCATGTGGATGATTTCTATTAGTGCCTTCGCAATGACCGTCCCTTTTTGTTTATGGGAGTGGCAGCAACAACCCTTTACAGCACCGCCACTCAAAGGATGGGCTGTGATGATCTACATTATTCTGTTTCCCACGCTGGTTGCACAAATTTTTTACGCACGAGGTGTTGAGCTTATTGGCGGCAACCGCGCCGGGCAGTTCATCAATCTGGTGCCCATTTTTGGCCCGCTATTAGCAGTTGCTATTCTAGGGGAGACTTTCCACTGGTATCACCTGGCAGGCCTGATCCTGGTGATCGGTGGCATATTGCTCGCAGAACGTTTTGCAGTAACAGAAACCTGAACCGCGGGCAAAGTGGGCATAAATTTCTGCTAAAGTCCTATCGCAGGTTTACATCCATACGCTGCCAGACCAGAACAGATAACCAGACTATTCTGTTACCGGAAGGCCGCTCAGGTATGTCAGTTTAATCGGCCGCGTTGCGCGACCAGACAATACGGGAAGCTACAGCAATGGATGAAAGGTACCGTTCCAAAAAAGATCCGGTATTCAAAGATCCGCTCTTCGAAGATCCGCAGCGGAAATATCGACATCCTCAAAGTGAACGGCGTGACCTGCCAGAATACACCAGGCAATACAATCAGGAAAATCCATCCACACATCCATCCAGAACCGAATCGCATTATCGCCCCGAAGCTGGTCACAATAACAATGATCGCGACAGATACCGCGATAACAGACACGATCCTCACCACAGCATTACCTACCCGGTAGAGTTTCACGGCAAAACGTCAGAATATTTCAAAATATGGATCGTAAATATTTTTCTGACAATTATCACACTCTACGTATACTCTGCATGGGCCAAAGTACGAACAAAGCGCTACTTCTACGGCAACACCTCAATAGATGGCAGTACATTTGAGTATCACGCTACTGGTAAACAACTGGTTGTAGGCCGGCTGATTGCCGCAGCACTGCTAATTACCTACACAGTGTCCCAGGGTATTAGCGCTACACTTACTCTTGTAGCGTTCGCCACTATAGTAGTGATGTTTCCATGGGCAATCTGGCGATCGTTAAAGTTTAATGCCAGAGCCAGCAGCTTTCGCAACATCCGGTTTGGTTTTGACGGTAAAGCAACAGTTCCCTACATCAACTTTTTAGTTATTCCGCTTATAATCTTTGTTCTAATCGGTGCTTTCAGCTACTTTTTGTATCGTCATTTCGGCCCGATAAACATTGAAGATCCGTCCTCAATTCCGCCTGAATTAATTGCCATTGCAGGATCTGGCACTGTGATCGCATTTTTTATTATCGTTTCATTAATAATTCCGTTGATACACCGAAATCTGATTTCCTATTCCCACAACAATCACCGATACGGTAGCGCGAAGTTTTCAGCAGGTATTAAAACGGGACGGATATTCGGTATTCACTTCGTCACTCTGTTGTTGAGCACGATCGCAGTGGCTGTTGTCGGTGGCATAATATTCGGTGCGTTTAAACTACTTTCTGTGGTACCGGGCATAGCCGAGAATCTGGACTTCCTGGAGCCAGTCCAACCCTATATGGAGACAATTGTAAGTATTGCCGTCTATCTGATATTGATTCCGGCCACCGGTTTAGCCATCGCCTACTTTAAATCATCAATCAGAAATCACAGGTACAACGCCACTACAATCAATTCCAGAGTACAGCTGAACTCTGCAACCGGAACATGGTCGCTGTGGTGGCTGACCTTTTCTAATCTCATGATGATAATACTGACAATAGGGTTTGCCTACCCGTACACCAAAATCAGATCTGCCCGGTACTTTGCAAGACACACCTCAATTACCGTAGCTGGCGGACTCGAATCATTCACAGAAAATGAACGAACAAAACTAAGCGCCATGGGTGAAGAAATGGCCGATGCATTTGATGTTGAATTTGATATCGGCATTTAACTATACATAGCTACAGATTTAACGTTAATAAACCTCATGCGCGAAACATCAATCAAGGGTTACTGTTACCCGCCCAACAGCTCGAGCAGAAAACCCGCACACCTGACAGTATATGATCATGACTCATACGAGTTGGTGGTAGACGCAAACGTGGTTAAATCCGGCAGCTTTCACGACCTTAAGTTCAGCGACCGCATTGGCTCAGTCAACCGCAAAATATTTTTCGACAGCGGAACCCAGTTTGAGACACCAGACAATGACGCCGTAGATCATTTCTTGGCTAAAACGGGCCACAAGAGTGGCAGTTCAGGTGCGATTAGCAAACTCGAATCAAGCTGGACTTTCGCACTGGCATCAGTTGTATGCACCATTTTGCTGATCGTCGGCTTTTTTAAGATCGGGCTGCCAGCTATTGCCGAGTATGCAGCCTATCGCGTACCGGTCAGTGCCTCTGAAAAGTTGTCAGAAGGGGCGCTTGATGTACTGGACAGATTTGCGTTTGATGATTCAGAGACCACAGAAGCCACAAAACAATCTATCACCAATCGCTTCAACAGCCATCTGGAAAACCTCCCGGACACCGGCGGGTTTACCTACACACTACACTTCAGAAGCATGAACGGAATTGCCAACGCATTCGCTTTGCCAAGTGGCGACGTAGTAGTAACCGACACACTGGTAAAGATAGCAACAGATGATGAGCTCGACAGTGTGCTCTTCCATGAGATTGGCCATGTGGTTCAACGTCACGGGCTGCAAGGCGTAATCAAAGGCACCACCATTGCTGTGCTGGTTAACATTGCACTAGGCGACCTCTCTGCGGTAGCGGAACTAACAACCGGTATCGGTACGCTGTTTCTGCAGGGCAGCTACACACGGGGTGCAGAATCTGAAGCAGATGACTTCGCCCTGTTACATATGGAGATGCAGGGCATAGACCCGATTCACTTCGCGACAGTAATGCAGAAACTTAGCTCGCAGACTGGCACGCCGACCGACACCGAGCCTTCTGATGATAATCAAAGAGAGTATCTCTCCACCCATCCATCGAGTGTGGCCAGAATCAGTAAAGCGCGGGAACGCTCCAGAATTTTTAACGAACGCTAATTCGGCCACAGTTCAAACGGTGTTATAAAAAGAACAAACAGGATAGTCAGCCGGTAACCAGCATCATTATGAACACAATGCTAACTTCAGAAGAAGCCCTGGAGGTTATAAATAAGAACTATAACCTTGGTGATATTAACTACTGTATGTTAGTCAGGCGCGGTTTCAATGACACCTATCTGGTCGATACCGGACACCAAAAATACATATTTCGTAT
>CAYPDN010000219.1:0-6621 GCA_964409445.1 uncultured Granulosicoccaceae bacterium | reverse complement strand
AATGAAAAAGAACATTGCTAATCTGGTTGTTGAATCACTGATCGCCAATGGCATTCACACGCTATATTGCGTACCCGGCGTGCAGAACGACAACCTGTTTAATGCCGTTTATGATCGACAAGACGCGCTACAACCAATTCAGACGAGGCACGAACAGGGCGCGGTATACATGGCGCTTGGCGCTGCACTTGCCACCGGGCAGCGGCAGGCATTTTGTCTTGTACCCGGGCCAGGGTTTCTTAATGGCTCAGCGGCGCTTTGCACAGCGTATGCTTTGAATGCGCAGTTGTTTGGCGTCATTGGTCAGATACCATCCGGTGCTATTGGTAAGGGGTTAGGTTTGTTGCATGAGATTGAAGGCCAGCTCGATATCATGGCAAAGCTCACCAAGCACGCTGACCAAATTGTTGATAACACAACCGCTGCCGAACAGATGCACAACGCCTGGTCAGCTTTATTTAATGGCCGCCCACAACCTGTGGCAGTAGAGATTCCGGTGGATCTCTGGTTGCAGGAGTGTCAGTTCGATGCAAGCGCACTGGAGGTGCCTCAGGAATCCGCGCTGCAAACGGATCAGGCAATTATTAAGGCAGCCGTACAGCTTATTAGCCAGGCAAAGCGTCCGCTAATAGTTGTTGGTGGTGGCGCACAGGCGCACGCAAAGCAGGTGCGAACACTGACAGATAAAATCGGCGCAGGGGTGATCGCATTTCGCAATGGTCACGGCGTTGTCGCTTGCGATGATCCGTATCATCTCAACATGCCCGCCGGTCATGCTTTATGGCCGGATTGCGATCTGGTGATTGGCCTGGGTACGCGCCTGATCGCGCAAAAGAAGCAATGGGGACTGGATGAACATATCAAAGTTATACACATTGATATTGATGAAGTTACCTTAAACAAGGCACCTCGTGCGGACATCGCACTGCAGGCAGATCTTGCTACAGCGCTACCCGATTTGCTAGATGGTTTGCCAACACAAAAAGACCGCAGCGAGTGGCAAAAGCAGATTGTACAGACCAAAAAAAATGTGATGGCACAAATCAGCCAAGAGCTGGCACCGCAAATATCGTGGCTGACCGCTATACGCAATGCACTGCCAAAGAATGGATTATTTGTTGACGAGCTTACCCAAATTGGTTTCGTATCTCGCTTCGCACTCGACGTGTATGAACCGCATACGTTTTTATCCACTGGATACCAGGGCACGCTCGGCTGGGGTATTGCCACCGCGATAGGGGCTGCCCATGCACGGCGCGATGTACCGGTGGTAGCTATTGCCGGTGATGGTGGTGCGCTGTTCAGCATTACCGAACTCGCCACTGCAGTTCACCATAACATCCCTGTGAATATCGTAGTTATGAATGATAATGCCTACGGCAATGTTCGCGGCATTCAACGCGACGAATACGAAGGACGTTACATTGCATCAGATCTAACCAGCCCCGATTTTGTAGCATTAGCTAATAGCTTTGGTTGTACCGCGGCTCGGGCCAAAACACCGAAAGAATTAGAGCTGGAACTTTCAAAGGCGATTGCCAATGATGGGCCGAATTTGATCGAAGTACCCGTTGGTGAATTTCCGTCGCCGTGGAAATACATTCAGTTAGGACAGGTTCGGGGTAAATAGAGTTTAGGGAAACGGGGATTTCTATACCAGAAAGCACATCAGCGACCTTGTATGACCTGTCATCGCTCTGTCCTTACACAACCTCCTACCCAAGAACTTTTTGTGAAAACTGTAATCAAACATATCGATACCTGCAAAGGTATCGCAAATAAATCATCTTCAGCACCTTTAGTATAATTAGTCGGCATGCCACTAATCTGTGCTTGAGCGCTGAGGTGTTCTGCTTTATGGTTTAGTGATGAGTTCACAGCCTTGTTAATGCAGCACCGCTCTTAAGCAGTACATTAATTGGTAAGCACAACATTATTCGGAGATTCAATGATCAAATCTACACGTCGACAGTTTCTTGCCTCCAGCGCAGGGGTCGCAGCCCTTGGTTTGACTGGCCAGCTTGCCTTTCTGCCACCTGCACAAGCAATGGAAGTAAGAAAAACCGGACATTACAGCTACAAAGTTGGTGATGTTGAAGTAATTTCTATCTACGATGGCGTTTGGCAGAACGGAGGATTTGACGCCATCGCGGTGGGTGTTTCAGGCGATGACGTCAAGGCAGCTTTGTCAGACGCTGGCCAAACTACAGACTACATACCTATTGAGTTTGCTTTTACCGTCATCAAAACCGGCGGTAAGACAATCTTGTTGGATGCGGGTACCGGGGGTCAGCTCGCACCTACTGCCGGGCTTGCTGCCAAAGGTGGACTCGAAGCTGCTGGCATCACGCCAGATTCCATTGACGCCGTTATTATCAGCCATATGCATCCTGATCATATTTTCGGCTTGATGGAAAAAGAAACAAATGCGCAGGTTTATCCCAATGCGGAAATCATGATTGGTGAAACTGAATATAATTTTTGGACTCAGCCGGGGTTAATAGAAAAACTACCGGAACGACGCCAGGGTTTGGGCAAACGCATTCAAGCAACCTTTCCCACCTGGGATAACGTCAGTACCTTTAAAGAAGATGCGGAATTGGCACCGGGGCTTAGAGCTGTCGAGAGTTTCGGACACTCCCCGGGACATGTGAGTTTTCACATTAGTTCGGGTGATGATCAATTATTGCTTATTGGCGATGCGATTATAGTGCCTGCACTGTTCCTTGCGAATCTGGATTGGCAGTTAGCATTCGACTCAGACAAAGAACAGGCGACAGCAACCCGTAAAGGTATTGTTGAGCAGGCTATTGCAGACAATATGACAATCGGTGGTTATCACTTCGGTTTTCCAAATGCTGGAAAAATTGAAAAAGACGGGTCCAGCCACGTGTTCGTTCCAGCTAAAGTATAGCTAAGTAAAAAGGATTGAGGTCTGGTCTTTCTTTGCAGCGCATGCTGCAAAGAAAGACCCGGAACCAACCGCTCCGCATGCTTTGCCTCGTTCTATAAGTTGAATCATATGTAGATGCAAATAGTTCAACTGCCAGACACTAAGCTGTCTACTACATGTCTAAATCCAGAAGTGCATAAACTAATAAGGCTTGGTAACAATTCCAACCGCAAATAACCGCGCATGCAGCTCCCTACAGCACGGTTCATCTACCATGATGAAATAAACATCTGGCATCTCTCAACAAAAAAAGGCCATTGAGATTTCGCGTACTGATTACTAAGTATGGCGGATGAGATTCAGAACAGTACCACCTGTTTTTGCCAGACAAGCCATGCCTGATAGCAGAGCCATGCCTGATAGCAGTACGTTCAGATAAGCTCGGCGTAATCGCGACCCATTGGCTAAATTCTACCCAACACTGAGACTGCCACTGACCGTTGAAATAATCTTAAGAGGCAGTGGTGTACAATTGAGCTCGCAATGCCACATGCGCGATTGAACTAATTCTGATATTGCGCTGCAAGACCTGAACCCAACTGTGCTCCTATGAATTCTCAACAATCTGAAACTTCTAACCTGTTGATCATCATTTCGGATGAGCACCGCAAAGACGCAATGGGTTGTATGGGCCACCCGCTGGTTAAAACACCAAACCTCGATTCCCTGGCTATGCGTGGCACGTTGTTTCTCAATGCCTATACACCCTCGCCGATGTGTGTACCGTGCAGAGCAAGTCTCGCGTGCGGCGATTATGTGCATAACACCGGTTATTGGGACAGTGCAACGCCGTATGACGGCAGGAGACGCAGCTGGATGGCACAACTGCGTGATCAGGGAGTGCCAGTGACGTCCATCGGCAAATTGCACTTTCGTTCCGGTGAAGATGATAACGGGTTTACGCAAGAGTGCCTGCCAATGCATGTGGTTGGCGGAGTTGGCTGGGCTGTCGGGCTACTGCGGGAAAATACACCGGACTATGACTCTGCCTCTGAACTGGCACGCGATGTAGGCGTCGGTTCCAGCAGCTACACCAACTATGATCTGGACATTACAAAAACTGCAGAGGAATGGATAAAGTCAGATAAGCGTAAGGATCAACCATGGGCTGCCTTTGTTTCTCTGGTGAGTCCACATTACCCGTTAACCTGCCCCGAGGCGTTTTACAATCTTTATGACCCCGCCACTATCGATCTGCCAGTCGGTTACGGCACGAACGTAAAGCCCGTTCACAGTGAGCTTGAAAATATTGCCAAATTTTTTGACTATGATCGCTATTTCGATGAACAAAAAATGCGTGAGGCGAAGGCAGCATACTATGGACTGACAAGTTTCATGGATGATTGTGTTGGTCGTGTCCTGCAAGCACTACAAGATAGCGGGCAAGCCCATAATACCGTCGTAGTGTATGTGTCTGATCATGGCGATATGATGGGTGATCAGGGATTCTGGACAAAACAGGTGATGTACGAACAATCCGCTGGCATTCCAATGATTGCCGCAGGTCCTGGTATTCCTGCAGGGAAACGAGTACAAACCGGAACATCATTGATTGATCTTGCCTCCACAGCGGTTGATGTCACGGGAGTAACCCATGATTCCCAAAGCCGTTTATTACCGGGAAGATCACTTCGTGAAGTTGCCAACAGCCCAGATAACCCTGACCGCACCATTTTCAGTGAATATCACGACGGTGGTTCGACCACAGGATCCTTTATGGTGCGGTGGGAAGACTGGAAGTATGTTCATTATGTTGGTCACGTTTCGCAGCTTTTTAATCTACGGACCGATCCGGATGAATTGCACAATCTGGCGGCCGGAGACATAAGTGATCCGTTAGTGCGTAACGCGCTTGCGGAAGGTGTTAAAAGACTGAAGGCAATATGTGATCCTGCGGCCGTTAATGCACAGTGCTTTACAGATCAAAGAAGACGTATCACTGAGTTGGGTGGTGAGGAAGCCTGCCTCAACGAGTATGTATTCAACCACACACCAGCTCCCGGGGAGCAGAGTGATTTGTCTGACGATTCAGGTTCCGAATAATCTAGTGGGCCACTTGGTATGATGTGTAATTAACAAGCTCTCGTTCGACATTTTGAAAGTGACACCACACTAGATTATATATGGAATCCGGATTAACTCTGCTCGGTCAGCTCGACACAATGACACTGGTGTTAGTGGCACTAGCTGCATTTGCAACGGCACTCTTTCACTCGGTCGCAGGTTTTGCAGGCGCACTGCTGTTATCCGTATGTTTAGCGCCACTAATCGGTGTACGTGCAGTAGTGCCTGTAGTCTCGCTCGCAATGATCATCAGCAATTCCAACCGGATACTGTTATTTCGCAATCAAATTGACTGGAAGGCCTACCGTGCAATCATGATCACCGGCTTACCAGGCATTGTAGTCGGTGCAGTGATCTATTTATATCTGCCAATCAAAGCCATTGCTATTGTCATGGGCTGCTTTCTTTTAATTTCCATACCGCTGCGCCGTGTTTTTAAAAAGCGCAACTACAACGTCGGCTATCGCGGTCTTTCTGTCGTTGCGATTGTCTATGGCGTGATCTCGGGAACCGTCTTCGGTGGTGGCATGATTCTCGGGCCGTTCCTGCTCGGTGCCGGTATCACAGGGCAGGGGCTGGTCGGTATTGTCGCAGCACTCGGGCTAACCCTGAACATCACTAAGACACTTGTTTTTGGAGCCGGGAGCCTGCTCGACCGGGAAATGATATCACTCGGTATCGTCGTCGGATTGTGCACTATTCCAGGAGGCATGCTGGGTAAATGGATAGTGAAGAACACAGACATAGAAGTCCACACCGTGATCGTGGAGGCGCTGATGTTTTTCGGCGGGTGTTATTTTCTTTATCAGGGGTTTTATATTTGAACTGGTGTGACACACGATTGAATGTAATTCAGCTTTGGGATAGGAGGCACCTGATGGCCCAAACGAAAATACCTGGCGTTTATGTCGTTGAGAAAACGCTTTTCTAGTTCAGTTGTTCAAGTGGCAACCGCTGTCCCGCGCTTGAGGAGGCCAGTGCGCTTGAATTTGAGCTTGATGTCGAAACGACATAGTGGCGCTTATAATTTTCTGGAACGAAAGCCAGTACACCGATGGAGAAAAAGATCAAAAGAAAAAGAGGTCACCCATTAGACTTTTCTTTTTTACCCGCGAGCTCACGACATTTCGACAGCAGCTTCTCACGCATGGGGTTTAAGTCCGTACCAGAACGAATCAGGATTCGAAACGACGGACTGGAATTGTTTTCGATCACCCAGTACTTACCATCCAGATCCTGCAGGATATCAATCCCGGAGAAGTTCAAACCACTAACGGCGGCAACCGTCTCTGACATCTGGCGCAGATCGTCACTCGGGGTGAGAATTTTCAGCTCGGGTCCGGAATTGGAGATAAGCAGATCGAATTCCTTACAGTACATAGTCAGGACGACCTCTGTACCAACACACATAATGCGAAGTGAAGACACACCTTGCTGCTCTGTTTCAATGTAGCGCTGCGCAATAGCCTGATCGCCGGAAGACAAAATGCTTGTAACGGCTTCATCAAAAGCTGCCTCGCTTGTGGGCTTGGCGACTCCTCGACCATCCGCACCGCGGTTTGGTTTCACCAGCACCTTGCCAAACCCGAGCTCGGTCGCGAATA